>JAUIKQ010000101.1 GCA_030430655.1 Chlamydiia bacterium | reverse complement strand
ATAGTCACTTTAATCTCTTCGGCTGTACGTGGCCCAATCATCAAGTTGTAGGTGCGACGCATATAGCTAATGATACAGTCATCAAATTCATCTCCAGCAATTCTCAAAGAACGAGACTCTACAATGCCCCCGAGCGAAATAATCGCAATCTCTGTTGTACCTCCCCCCACATCAATAATCATGTTCGCAGAGGGTTCGTGCACAGGCAAGTCAACGCCAATCGCCGCTGCCATCGGCTCCTCGATCAAAATTACCTCTTGAGCACCTGCACGCAAAGCAGAGTCTTCCACTGCCCGCTTCTCTACGCCTGTGATCCCCGAAGGGACAGCGATCAAAATCTTCGGCCGAAACAAGCTCCGCACAGGAGTTACGCGAGAAATCAAAGCTTTCAGCATCCCTTCTGCAATTTCAAAATCAGCAATCACACCATCCTTCATAGGGCGCACTGCATGGATTTTGCGGGGTGTTTTCCCTAGCATCGCTTTTGCTTTGTGCCCCACCGCTAAAACTTCATTGGTATTGGAATCTACAGCAACAACAGAAGGCTCCGCAAGAACAACCCCCTTCCCTTTTACATAGACAAGCGTATTCGCAGTCCCTAAATCGATGCCAATATCACTAGAGAAAAACCCAGCAACAGACCCCCACCGGCGCAGTGTTTTTTCCTGCAATGTTCGCAGTATGTTCATCGTATTTTTTTTCATTCCGATCTCTATAAGTTGCGTTATTTAAACACAGCATACTCAATGAACCGAGTTAACCAAAAGAAAAAAAGCCTTCTGGCTTTACCCCACGCGCTCGGTCTATCATCAAGCATAAAAATGTCAAGGCTGCAGAAGCTCCAAAACATCCTCCCAGGTAAGCTTTGATAAAGCTTCATCATCACAACTGACAAGTTTTTTCACAATGCCCCTCTTGCGGTTCTGCATTTCCAAGATCTTCTCTTCAATCGTTTTTAAAGTGACTAGCTTGTAGACAGAAACAGACTGCTTTTGCCCCAAACGGTGTACCCGATCTGTCGCCTGGTTTTCTACAGCGGGATTCCACCACATGTCGTAATGAATTACCGTATCTGCTCCAACAAGATTTAGCCCTGTGCCTCCCGCTTTTAACGAAACTAAAAAAACAGAAATTCTATGGTCTTCATTGAATTGCTTCACAAGCTGTAATCGGTTTTTACTAGACCCATCCAAATAAAGGAAATTAATATTTTGCCGCTCTAAATCTTGCTTCATAATTTGTAACATTCGCGTGTATTGCGAAAAGATAACGGTTTTATGTCCGCCATCACTTAACGTCTGTAAAAGCTCGCAAAGCAAATCATACTTTGCAGAGTCGCCCACTTCGGCACTTTCTTTTGCAAAAATGGCAGGGTGACAACAAATTTGTTTTAACCGAGTCAAGGTGGCAAGCACGTGGATTTGCACTTTATCAAAACCATCGGCCTCTACAAGCTTTACAAGCTCATTACGCGCTTCTTTTGCATACGAATGGTACAGCTCCTTTTGAGATTTGGACAATTGACACCGATAGGTAATTTCTGAAACGGGAGGCAAATCATCTAGTACATCGGCCTTCATCCTCCTTAAGACAAAGGGCGCAATTTTTTTCTTCAAATAGAGCAGATTATCCGATTGCAATTTGGAAGCACGCACATACTTGTCAGTAAAGCGGTCATAGGTGTTTAAAAATCCCGGCATTAAAAAGTCAAATAGACTCCATAGTTCATCCAATGAGTTTTCAATGGGCGTGCCCGATAAAATGAGTCGATGGTCAGCCGGTACTACCTTCACCGATCTAGCATTACGTGTGCTACGGTTTTTAATGTGTTGCGCTTCATCCAAAATCATGTAAAAGAACAGCAACGGTTGGTAAATTTCTACATCCTTTTGCAGCAAAGTGTAGGAGGTAATCACAACGTCATAAGACGCAACGGACTGTATTAACTGTTTCCTTTGCTGCGGCATGCCATCAACAACTACCACACGCAAATCTGGATCAAAGCGATGACACTCCTCTTGCCAGTTGTACAGCAACGATGTGGGGCACACAATCAAAGAGGGTTTGTCCGCCTTTGCCTGCGATATCGCAGTGATTGCTTGCAATGTCTTTCCAAGGCCCATGTCATCTGCTAAAATGCCGTTGAGATACATGCGTCGCAGCCGTTCTAACCACTGAACTCCTTCCCGCTGATAAGAACGAAGCTGGGTATCCATTTTTTGAGGAATAGGAGAAAACTGCAGCGCTTTTTCCCCAAGCATCTGCAGACGAATTTCTTGCAACCGCTTCGTCATCGAAAACGCTACATTGAGTCCTGCAAAGTAGGACGCTTCAATGTTCGCTAAACTCCAAAGAGGGCGCGGCAAAATGTGGTTGCTTAATACTTCAATGCCAAGCTCATCAAAGAGCTGAACCAAAGGTACGATTTTCTCAAGATCGAGCACCAAAATTTTAACGGACTTCCCCTTATCCCTTTGGCTGATGTTTTGATCTAGTTCTAGATAAGGACGCTTGGAAGCAATACAGTCCCACAATTGATCCATCTTAATGTTTGCAAGCGCGCCATCCACTTCCATAGCAATCTCATACACATCCATACGGTCTTGATGGGAAAGCTTTAAGGAAAACTGGGTTTCATCGTAGATGAATTGCTCGAGTAAGTTTTGAGGGCAATCAAAAGTCACAACCGATTGCATTTTTGGAATGATCTCTGTCATGAACTCAATAATTTTTTTCTCGCTCTTTGCTACCCAACAACCTCCCTCATTATCGTACATAAAATCGCTAAAAAGGGCGTCCACAATAGCCTGCTCATCAACAAGGTTGCGCGCCATAATCCCTTCCTTTCCAACAAACTTCTGCATATCCTCGTAAGTGAATTCTTTAGGAGCAGCAGGGATCAAGTGCTGATCATACTGAAAAAATAACTTTGCGTCTATCTCACCGTCTACGAAAGAGAGCTTGCATACTCCCTTTACCTCACCGGCATAGGGAAGCGTCACCAGATTTTTCAACGCCTTTTGATTGGACACAGCAGCAAACCGCAGCAGTTGCGGAAAAGAATTTTCTACAAACGTACCAAAACAAGGCTCCGGAATAGTGACCTCTCGGAGCGCATGCAGCTGCTGCAAGTGCCTATGGGTGATTTGTGGAGCAAATCGATAATAGACGTGGTTGTAAATCAAACCACTATTTTGGCAAAGCAAAAAATGCACTTCCTCTAAACGGACTTTCTTTTCCCCTATGATGAGCATGGGATTAAATAAAAACTTAGAAGTCGGCGGCTCTAAATACTCCAGATCAATACAAATTTTTGCTGGCGTTTTTGAAAAACGCATGGGCTTTTCTATTCCTCCTTCGTAAAGCGCTGGCAATACCAAAGGATCTCCTGTCTTGTACAACTCACCCATTTCCAATTCTTGCAACACAAGTCCGTAAGCCTTGGCAAGAACATCAGCAAATTTGTTTCTCGGCAAAAAAAATGTTTTCTGCACTTTTTCAAGGTTTTTTT
>JAUIKQ010000018.1 GCA_030430655.1 Chlamydiia bacterium | reverse complement strand
ACTGCATTTTGAAGAAGCGTTAAAAAACCATCCTAATTCGCTTGATTTAATGTATCAGCACGCAAAAGCTTGTGTGAAGTATGCAGATACGGCTAAAAGCGACCGACAAAAAAAAGGTAGAGCAGAAAAAAAAGCTCGATACCCCCGAGAAAAAATCCAAAGCAGAATTTGCCAAAAAGCCAAAAGCGCTCTCTAAAACTCCTGCTAAAGAGTCTACGAAGAAAAAAGCGCCCGCCCCCATTGACAAAAAAACAGCAGAGCCCACAACCGCCCAAGCTTCTACCGAAACAAAAGAGCCCATAGCAAAGCAACTCATAGAAGGAAAAGAAAGCAAAGCAAAAATCACTAAAACAACAAAGGGCGACGAAAAAAAGAAAAAAGGAGAAAAAACTTCTCACGCAGAAGAGTCTGAACAAGACGTGGTGCAATCCACATCTATAGTCACAAAGCCTTCATCTAGTGCAGCCACAAACCTCAGAGCCAGACCTGTTGCTTCCACGACTTCTCCTTTAGCTAATCTGCGGCCAGATATCTTAGATCTTCTCGAACGGGTGGTGGGGATCATCACCATCCAAAAACTATCGGGAGTGATGACGACAAGCGTCACCATAGCAAAAGAAGGCTCTGTATTTAATGGATCCAAATTAGTTTTTCAGCAGTATGACACAGCGCGCAATAGTATCAACGTGCAGCTCATCGGGTCCGCTGAAGCAAACGCCCTGTTTGATGCAAATATAGGCAATTTAGCAGCCGCCTTGCAAGCGGCTAAACTTGACATAAAGGTGAATTTACGCCCTTCCTCGCTAAAACAAGAAAAAGAAGAGATGAAAAAAAACAAGGTTAGAGCAAAAAAAGAGAAACAACATTCTTAAAGTATGATAAGATCGGTGAAAAGTTAAATTGAGGGTCTTAAGATTATGAAATGTCCTCCCACCTCCTGCACGCAAACGCAAAAAAAGCTGCAGCCGCAGTCGAAAAACTCTCCAAAACCCTTTCCTAAAGTAAAAAATAAGCGAGTGGATTCCACCATCGCTCCGTTGTTGTCTCCGCTAGAGCTTTTCAACCAAACAGCGACAAAGACGCAAATAAATGCCATAGAAAGTAGTCAGGAAGTCCACGCACTAGTAGAAAAAATTGTAGACAAAGAACAGGAAATGACAACCAAAGGCATCCGTGAAATCACACTTAAAGTGGACCTGCCTTCCTTTGAAAATTGTGAAGTGACCCTCTTGGAATATGACACAGCGCCTAGGTGCTTACAAATTCAGCTTGCTGGTAGCCCAGAGCAACAGGCTTTTTTTTCTCACCATCTAGCGCACTTGAATGCCCATTTGTCCGACCAAATCAAAGCAAATATCACGCTACTCTCGCCCAAGCTGTCTCAAAGCTACCGCAAGAGAGAGGTAAAGAAACCCGCACGTGTTCGCTAATTAAATGCTAATTAAATAAGGTATGATGAAACAAAACGCTTTAAATCAGTCTAGCTGGATCCAGAAAATGGATCCCTTAGTAAAGCAACCCTTGTCTATCCCCATGTGGAAATCGGCTCCCTACATCGATTGGAAACAATTAAGTGAGCATTTGGCTACAAGCCTAAGCCTTCCTTCGTGTGATATCACGCTGACTTCGATGCAGTGGAAAACAAAAGCCAAAAGTCGTCAGGGCTTTGGAAAAACCCCCCACCTCCTTCCCTTATTCTTGTCTCCGATCTCTGAGCCCTTATTTTTTATCTTAGGCAAGCAAGCCACAAATCAGCTCCTCGCTGCCTCTACCCAATGGAAGGGGTTTTCAGATGCTGTACTCTCGCAGGGTATGTGGGAATTTTTTGTAACAAAAGTTGTGGCTAGCCTAAACCAAGCTTCCTTTTGGCCTACGCTATCTCTAGGCCTATCCGACGCCTCGCTTCCTGAAGAAAACGCCTTCACGATTGATTTTCAAATAGCGATTGGTAGCGCTTCTGTGCCAGCGCGCATTATTTGTCCAAATGCCTTTTATGATGCCTTTAACAAACATTTTGCAAGCCAAACGCCAACGCCTTCGTTTGACAGCTCCGTCCCGGTCTCCCTCTCGCTACGCATGGCGAAAGTCAAGTTCACGGTGAAGGAGTGGAATAGTATACAAGTTGGCGATTTTTTAATTATAAAAAACAGTAACTATAACCCTTTGTCAAATAAAGGGGCTGCAGAACTAACACTGGAAGACCGCCCCATTTTGCGTGCTAAACTAAACCAGGGCAAAATAAAAATTGTTGATTTTGCCTTTTATGAGGAAAGTACTATGGATTATGAAGACAAGCCGCACGATAGCGAAGAAACCGATTTCGAGGAAAACACCGATATGGAGGAAACAGACATCGAAGAAACCGCCGATGCAGAAGCTCCAGACACTTCGCCAGACATGCCTCATGAAGAAGAGCAACAAGAGGACCGTGAAAATCCGCAGCCGCTGGAGACAGAGCGTCCACCCCTCCCTGTTGCTCTAAAGAAAGTTCCTCTTTCTATCACCGTAGAGCTGTCTAGATTAAAAATGTCTCTTGATGAACTGCTCAAGCTGCAGCCTGGAAACGTTTTAGAGCTAAAAACCGAAAGCTGTATCCCTTTTGTCTCGCTAACGGTTGAAGGCAAATCGGTTGCCCTCGGAGAAGTGATGCAGCTAGGAGAGGTTTTAGGTGTCAAAATCACAAAAATTGAGCACCAATGAAGTCAGATTTTTACAAACAAAACACCTTGCCTAGCACCGATTTTTCTATAGAACAAAAGCAAAAGCTCCCAAAGCAGGTGGGTCCTTACAAGATAGAAAGCCTGCTTAGTATGGGTGGCATGTCCATACTCTACTTGGGACTGCATCCCACAACAGAGAGACCTCTTGCCATCAAAGTCTTGTCACAAAAATTCCTAAAAAACACAGCGATCGTCGAGCAGTTCCTAAAAGAAGCAAAGATCATTGCTATGACAAATCACGAAGGCATCGTCAAAATCGTTGACCAAGGAAAATGGGAAAATGGCTTATATATTGCCATGGAATTTATCCAAGGCGTCCCCTTAAAACAGTTCATTCAGCAGCAAGCTCTTTGTCTGAAAAGTGCATTAGATACCATCTTACAAATCTCTCAGGCTTTGCTTCACCTACATTCTCATGGAGTCATCCACCGTGATTTAAAACCAGAAAATATTTTAATCACACAAAAGGGGCAGATTAAACTCATTGACTTTGGCATTGCGCAGTTAACCTATGATCTAAAGCCAGAAGATACTCCCCCTCCCTACAGCAAAATTCTTGGCACCCCTGACTACATGAGCCCTGAACAAAAAGAAGACCCTCATAGTGTTGTTTTCGCAAGCGATATTTACTCCTTAGGTGTGATCGCATACGAACTGCTTACACACCACTTAAGCCATGGAACCATTAACCTGTCGCAACTTACTAAACCCTTACGTCCTATTATCAAAAAAGCTATTGCCCCTTCACTGGATGCGAGGTACCAAAGCATTGCCGATTGGATTGCAGACCTTTCTCAGCTCATGGACTCTTCTATGAGCACAAACTCTGAGATGTCAGAGGATTTCCAAGATATTTGGGATACAAGCATCGCCATCAAACACAAACTTTTTCCACCAAAATGCCCCGACTGGCAAGAATTTGAATTTGGCATTACCTTGCCCAAAGAATCTCCTGCGCCCTTTTTCGATTTTTATCACCTCTCTACCACCTTTCTTATCCTTGCTGGAGGACATAAAACGCTATCCCTTGATCGTATCCCCTACCTTACCTATCTAAAAGGACTCATCGAATCTTACGTTGCGCAGTACAAAGCAGAAGACTTCACCTTGGTCCCTTTCATCGAGCACCTAAACACAATGACACATCGACACTTTTCTAAAGACACGCTCCCTTTTTTAGCCATCCATACACACCCATCACAAGATACTTTTTCCTACATCGGTTGCGGCTATCCCCCTTTCGTGCACATATCCAGCGCTACACAAAAAGTGCGTATCTTTTCCTCACTCTACCCCGCTCTTGGGACAAAACAAACCACGTTTATGGAAACAACAGAGCACTATGCGCTTTCAGACAGCTTATTACTCCATACCTTCCAAAACAGCGCTATTGATGGCATTTTGGAAAAACACACAAATTTCACATCGCAAAATGCACAAACGCAAAGTGAAGAATTTTACCAAAGCCTGACTAAATACACACAAACACCACAAGCTGTACTGGCGCTACAATTTATCGAATAGCGCAAAAGTGCAATTTTTGATTTCTCCTTCAGTGGAACGGGGTAATCTTGCAAAGAGACATCCCTTTGTCAAGAAATGCAGAGCCACTCTGAGGAGAGCGCAAAGCAATGATGAACTGCACGCATACTGGTTTTTCCTAAACGTGGATTTATAAAAAAATGCCTCTAATGAGACGTGCGATGCATCTCAGCCCTGAAGAATTGCGTCTTCTCACGTCCTTAGAATAAAACGCTGCAGCGATTTTAATTTTTTCTTCCTTTCTGATAAATCCTAAGATCAGGTATAAAGTATTTTTACCTGTTTTGTACGAGTGGTGATTATTTCCATGCCCGTTTGTGTTCCTCTCCGTAGATTGTGGCATTCTTTGATGATAGCACTTGGTATTGCCGCTTCGTCTTTGAGCCTTTCCTCTTTGCACGCAAAGGCGCTGCAAACAGAGCCTCGCGCCGCTTCTCAAGAAGGGTTTACCGTTAATTTTAACAACGTCTCTATTCAGGAAGTGCTCCGCTTTTTGACGCAGATTGGTAACGTGAATTTTGTTTATAAAGCAGAAGAGCTCAACTTTGCTGTCACGATCGTTTCAGAAAATCCTACCTCTTTACCGGACCTGATGTCGGCCCTCATGCAAGTGCTCTACATAAACAATTTTTCTCTCATTGAAGAAGGGAATACCATTGTCATCCGCAAAGGAACTGAGCCTTCACGCCTTACAACAGTCATTGACGAAACCACCTCTCTTGAAGATGCCCCTCCGCTCGCCACTTACATCTTCAATATTCAGAATGCCAATCCCGCAAAGCTTGCAACGCAGCTAAAACCCATGCTCTCTCCTATTGCTGCAGTCGAAGCATTTGCCGAGAGTCGCCATTTGGTTGTTACTGACCTCACAGGCAATATTGCAAAACTAAAAGAGCTTTTTAAGACGCTAGATGCGCCTCTAAGTCCCTATGATATTGATTCATACCGTGTGAAAAACACCTTCCCCTCCCTATTAGTCCCTCTGCTAAGGGAAATATTACTCCCTATTGGAGAAGGCAACCCTGTTATCCTTACCCCGCAAGACTCTACCGGAAACCTTTTCATCGTTTCGACCCCCTTCCTGATCAGTAAAGCCCTTTCCGTAATAGAAGACTTAGATGCCACCCCTTTAGTTGGTCATGCAGGACAGCATCTGAGCGATGAAAATATCTTTGTCTATAAAATTCACTACCAAGCGCCTAACGTGATCGAAACCACGCTAAAAGATATTGCAAAAAACTTAAGTCAGATAGGATATAAATCTTCTGCGCTTGCAGAAATTGTCCGTAACATGCGTTACATCAGGGCGACAAACGCCCTTCTGTTTACAGGAACGCAGCAAGCCCTAGAAAAAGTAAAAGGCATTCTTGCCGTCATTGACATTGAACAGGCGCCTACAGCCGCCCATTTCTACTTCTTTACTCCTAAGTTTAGATCGGCGCAAGAGGTATTGGACGCGCTATACGAAGTAGAAAGGAATCTAAATTCCACAGAACTTGGGAATCCAAACCTTACTCAGACTATTGAAAGCGGCACGGTCGTCGATTTTACTGACTCTCTCCTCTTCACAGGGGAACCTGAATCAATTGAGCAGCTAAAAACCCTTCTTCCTTCCCTAGATCGAGACGCGCACACCGCTCATCAGTCTGTTTTCGTCTACAAAATCCAGTATGCACATGAAGAGCAGATATCGCACGCACTCGAAAGCATTGCCAACGAAGTAACCAAGTCTCCCTACCCAAATCATGCGCTTGTTAGTGCAATTAGAAACATGAAATGGATCCCCACGACCAATTCGATTATTTTTACAGGCACTTCTGCCTCCTTAGCCCACCTCAAAGAACTTTTGCCAACGTTGGACGTCGCTCCAGAAGAGTCTCACGCCCCTTTAAAAAATCTTCCCTATAGCAAAGATTTTTATATGTACACCCCAAGGCACCACACAGGAGAGCAGCTTATCGATTGGATTGATGACGTCGCAAACGATATGAAAAAATCAGGGCTTGCAGACCCTGCGTTTCTCAAAACATTGGAAACAGCAAAATGGGTTAAGTCCACAGACTCTCTCCTTTTTACCGGCACGCAAAACTCGCTTGAACGGGCAAAAGAGCTCATGATAACCATGGATAAGGCGAAAGAAACCCAACCGCACGTTGCATCTGATTTTTATATGTTCCAGCCAAAATTTAAAACCGCTAACCAGGTTCAAAACCAGTTAGAGGAGATTGCAGAGAATTTGGAAAATTCGGGACTTGCAGACCCAAATCTCTTGGCAACGATCAAAAGTATGAAAAAAGTCCCCTCCTCTAATAATTTAATTTTCACAGGGTCGCCACAATCGCTTACAAAATTAAAAGAAGTGCTGCTCACTATCGATGCTCCCTCTGCTTCTTCTGAAGATATAAAGCATTCAGATAAGTCTACCTTTGTCGTTTACAAAATTAAACACGTCACAGGTGCTCACCTGATCTCCTCCCTCCGTTCCATCATAGCCGACCTCGAGCTCACAGGGCAGCCTGATACGGAGCTTATTAAAACGATTCGCCATATGCGCTACATTAAAGAAACAAACTCCATTGTCTTCACAGGATCACCAGAAACACTGCAAAAAGCCCAAGCGCTGGCCGAAAAATTCGATGTCGTCGCTACATCAACAGATGCTCATCATGCATCTCCTCCGGAAGAATATGTCATCTACAGACCGAAACACATCCCTGGGGAGGAGCTGATCCGCATTTTAGATGACTTTGAGCAAAACCTTATCCATTCCGGCATTGAAGATCGTTCCCTCTTTGATGCCATTAACAATTTAAAGTGGATGAATGCTACACAAAGCATTCTGATTTCTGGCTCAAAAGAATCGATCGATAAATTAGAAGAACTATTCAAACGCTTCGATGTTCCTTCTTCTGCTACAAAACACGAAAAATCCATTGAAACCATTGCAGACACCAGCTTTTTGATCTATAAACTGCAGTACCACAAGGGAGAAGATATCGAAACGGCACTACAAAAAGTAGCTGCTGACTTACAAAAAGCCCACTCTACCGCAAGCAATGAAGAACTGCTATCAGCCATTGACTCCCTGCAATGGATCGAAGTCACCAATTCCCTTCTAGCGACAGGCACTAGCGCCACCCTAGCGCGGCTAAAAGAATTAATAAAAAACTTAGACACGCCTCTCAAGCAAGTGTTTATTGAGGTCTTGGTACTGCAAACAGAGCTTGGTGACTCTTTAGACTTCGGACTCCGCTGGGGAGCACAGGGACGCTACAAAAATAACTTAGGGATCGGCACAAGCTCCATACCGGTGCCACCAGGAACGTCTTCAGGAGTCGATCCTTATAGCAGCTTTGATACCAACTTACAGTCTATCACCGCCTCTCGCCCTCCTACAGGACAAGATATTCCCTTTTCTACAGGATTTGACCTCGGTGTGATTGGCGATATCATTATTCACAAAGGCGCTTCTTACCTAGCCCTAGGCGCTTTGGTCAATGCACTAAAAACAAGTGGCGACAATACCATCGTGCTCAACCAAAAGCTCATCACCCAGGATAACAAAAACTCTACACTTTTTGTCGGAAGTAACGTTCCCTTCACAGGCTCTGTTGTAACGACACAAGGAGCCGCGACTACAACAGCTACCTCTTTAGAATACCGGGATATTGGCGTTAACCTAAGCATCACTCCAACTATTGGAGAAGATGATATCGTAACCCTACAAGTCAAAGAAGAGATTACAGAGCAGGATAACACCAATTCCTCCACTAACTCTGGCGTTTCTGGAATCACCACAAGCAAAACCTCTACCAATACAACTGTTAGCCTCCCCGATAAACACTTTTTGGCCCTAAGTGGAATGATCCGTAATACCACCTTCCATGAAAAGACCACACTGCCTTGTCTTGGATCTATTCCCCTATTTGGCCTTTTATTCACCAATAAAAAAAATATAAACAACAAACAGAATATTATTATCTTTATAAGACCGCACATTATAAACAGCTGGAATACCTACAAAGAAATCACGGAAAACCAAGAAGAAATTTATCGCTCACAAGCAGAAGAAGAAGCGTTTGATGCAGGCTTAGAACTAGTAAAAACTCCAGACGACGGATAAACCCACCCTCACAAAAAAAACTTTCTTATTACCACTTTTAATCTATGTCGTGGCAAAATAGCTTGGAAGAAGCTTTCTAAGGATCAAAAGCCTAAAAATGCCACACAAGATCGTATTCCTGCCCGTTTTGTTTGCACTTTGTCTTGGTTGCCATCGCGCCCCGAGGAAATTAGACCCGCAGCTGCACCACATTGTACAAGAGCGCTATATACAACACCTCCCTGCCCCCTTTCCTCCTTTATCCTCAAAAGAACAACAGACCCCTTGGGGACAAGAGTATTTGATTGGTGTACACTTTGCGAAAGAGCTTGATTTATACAGAGCCATCTCTACCTTCAAACGAGCGCGTATTTTAGCGCCCTTGGATGCTACACAAAGACGTTTTGAAATAGACTATTACATTGTGTACTGCTACTATTTAGGAGAGAGATACCAAGAAGCCGCTTCTACCTTCGAAAATTCTTCTTTATCAAAAATCGCTCCCTCTTTTCCCACTTACGATGATTTACTTGTCATTCTGTATGAAGTGTATTCCAGAATAAATAATCCTCAAAGAGCCCAGGTGATGCTGGAAATGCTACGACAGTTTAATCCTGAAAAAGCACAAAGATTGACCGCTGGAGAAGCAATTTTAAGCGCAAATTTTACACAAATGCAAGCTATTGCGCCGCCCTATGCTGAGCCGATTGCCTGCCTTATGGCAACGTACAATCGAGAAAAAAAATCTATGGCAAAAGCAGAAGGATTAAACGCCGTTTTACCAGGAGCTGGATATCTCTACGTAGGACAAAAGCAGTCTGCTTGCACCGCCTTTTTATTGAATGGACTTTTTATTGCAGCAGCCGTCCACTTTTTTCAAAAAGGACATATTGCTGCCGGTATCATCACAACATCTATTGAAATGGGTTGGTATTTTGGAGGGATCTATGGCGCAGGAGAGGCAGCAAAACTCTATAACGAACGGCTATATGAAAAAACCGCACTACCCGTCTTACAAAAAAACCGCCTATTCCCCATTTTCTCTATATCCTATGGTTTTTAGGCTGCTTTTTCTACTTATTCCCTGTCTTTTATACGGAGTGGCTTTAGAAGAGCCTTGGGGAAAAGATTGCGACTTGCTCGTAGCCCCAAGCGAAGTGACACTGCCTCCTCGAGCCGGCCCTTTACCTTTTCTGTCTGAAAAAATCATACAGTTTCATCAAACAGTTATTTCTCCAGTGGATGGGCCCCGCAGCCATTTCCGTCCTACAAGCTCTCAGTATATGCGTCTCGCTATTAGACGGTATGGATTTTTACAAGGCTATATTATGGGATGTGACCGACTCCTAAGAGAAAACAGCGATCCTTGGGTCTACAGACACAAAACTATCAATGGTGTCTTGTATAAATGGGACCCAACAACCCGGTAGAGAAAACCTCCGCAAATGCCCAATACCGCTCTAAACATAGCTGGAAGGCATTTTTTTCTTTTTTTTCAGCCCATTTTTCTTGACAGCAAAATTTTAAATGTAAAACACTATTGCTACGAAATCAACCTCTAGGTGATATATGAAACAGTTTTTTATCTGTCTAGTGTGTAGTGTCGCTGCAGCGCACGCATCCATAGATGTCGGCAACCTCCAGTCCTGCATTGAGGACGTAAGACAAAGCATGCATAACTTTGAAATAAGTGGAGAAAATGCTACCCATTTCACTACGAACTATGAGTCGCTTCTTAGCGCACTCAACAGTCCGGATGTCCGTGACTCCCTACCTCAAGTCTATCAGCAAGGAGTTTTAGACCCTTTCCTAAATTATCTAAACAGAATGGGGAGCTGGGGATTTCAGTCCATTTTCTTGTACCAGCCAACAAATCAGCAAACCGCTTTTCTTCAACAAATTATCCCCGATATCTCGGAAACATTGTTACAGAGTGGAAGCCAGTATGCCAAAGCGGCCTCCAACGCTTTTCAAGAGGTGATCGCCGACCTTTACGATGGCTTTTTAAGTGAAGAAAAAAGAGTGAGCCGAGAGACCAATGTTCCTATAAAACCCCCAGATCTAGGTGTCTTGGCCCCACTCGTAAAATGGGGAAATGCAGAAGCCGGTCCTTACACCTGGACGATTGGCGCAACAGCAAGGCTTGCTTTGCAATCTGCAATTGTCAGCTTACCTCCAGCGCATCTAAAAGGGGGATTGCTAGCATGGGCAACATTGCCCCACGAGACAGGAGGCCATGATATCTTGCACGCAGATAAAGGTCTTTTGGAAGAGCTAGGACAAAAAGTGTATGTGGCCATTTTAGAGCGACTCAATAACGCTTTTCTTGCAGATTACTGGAGACAGTGCATAGATGAGGCGGCCTCCGACGTGCTCGGACACCTACACATGGGCCCTACAGCAGGCATGGGCTTGATTGGTTACTTTCGAGGCCTTGGAGGAAAACTACGCAATCAAGGCATGATGCCTCCAGCGGACACCCACCCCGTAGACATTTTGCGAGGCTATATGGCAGCCAGGGTGATTAGCCAACTCGATTTTTCCAAGGCAGCAGAATGGGGACAGATCATTTTCCAAGAAGTAAGTAAGGATCTTTCCACTATCTACTTAAAAGACGCAAGAACGGGCTATTACTACCGCATTGACACAAATTTTGCTATACAGTCAGCGCAAATTGCGGCCGATACCATTATGCATAGCAAGCTCGCAAGCCTTGAAAACCACTCCCTCATAGAAATCCAAAACTGGACCGATGCGGACCAAGAAATGACAAACACACTAGCGCAGGCTCTAAGCGAAGGAGCGTCTTTGCCAGAAGACCTACGCAATAGCGGATATTTTGCGGTCCATGCTGTCGCCGCTGCTATTCAAAAGGCCTTGGAGACAGGTTCTGATGTGCAAGTGCTCTTTGACCGCATGGTCACTGTTCTTGACGCCATGCACCGATACAACCGCACATGGCAATCCACTTCTCCGCCCTCTATCTGCACCTGCCCTTGCAGCTGTGACGAGGCCCCCTCTCGACGCCTCACACAAGAAGCGCTAAGCTTAAAATAGCGCTGCTTGCAAAAAATCGCCGCCTGTATGAGTAACATACACTCTATCAGGCGGCGGCTCGTTTTTGATTTTTTTAATTGACGAATCCTTCCCTGAGTGGCACAATACCCTCTTTCATAAGCAAACTGTTGCAGATAAAAATAAAAAATGGCAAACGACAAAAGCGCTGGTGCCGCGTTGATGGAAGAGCTCTTCTCTCTTTGTAAAAGAAGAGGGTTTGTATTTCAAAGCTCGGAAATCTATGGAGGGCTCCAGGGAATATACGATTACGGGCCTCTTGGTATTGAGTTAAAAAACAATCTCCAAGCCTCTTGGTGGCGCTCGATGGTCCATGAGCGGGATGACATCGAGGGACTCGATGCAGCTATTATCACAAACCGCTTAGTATTAAGGCACTCTGGCCATGAAGACACGTTTTCCGACCCTATGGTTGACTGTCGCGTGTGTAAGCACCGAATGAGGGCAGATTTTCTAAAAGACCATAGCTGTATGCACTGTGGGTCAAAAGACCTAACAGAGCCGCGGCAGTTTAACTTGATGCTAAAAACGTCTCTTGGCCCTGTGAATGACAACAAATCTTATGCATACCTAAGGCCGGAAACCGCTCAAGGTATTTTTACGAACTTTAAAAATGTTGCAGACACCACAGCACGTAAGCTACCTTTCGGTATAGCTCAAGTGGGTAAAGCATTCAGAAACGAAGTCACACCGAGGAATTTTATTTTTCGAACCCGTGAGTTCGAGCAGATGGAAATGGAATTTTTTGTTGAACCTGGAACAGATGAGCATTGGCACAGTTACTGGGTAAAAAACCGGTTACAATGGTGGACTGAGCAGGGGCTTTCTCTGGAAAATATGAAACTCGATACGCAGAAACCAGAGGAGCTGGCGCACTACGCGAAAGCAACGACAGACATCCTCTATAGGTTCCCCTTTGGATTTGAAGAACTCGAAGGTATTGCTAACAGAACCGATTTTGATCTCGCTTCTCATTCAAAACCGCAAGAAGGCTTGTCTTTATTTGCTAAAGTAAAACCCAACCCCGATTCCACAGCGGTTCTTGCAGTACGAAAAACGGAAACGAAAGAGGACTTGTTGCCCTTTGTGATCGAACCATCAGCAGGATTAGACCGTGGCCTCTTAGCCATATTGACGGAAGCGTACACCAAAGAAGCTTTGGAAAATGGACGCTCTCGAGTGGTGCTAAAGCTCAAGCCCCACCTCGCACCTATTAAACTCGCTATCGTTCCCCTAGCCCGTAATAATGAGAAAATTGTGAGCAAAGCAAAAGAAATCAAACAAAAGCTACACCGCTTAGGTATAGGTCGAATTAAGTATGAGGATACAGGCAATATTGGGAAGGCCTATCGCAGACACGATGAGGCAGGCACCCCCATATGCATTACAGTAGACTTTGATACCTTTGAAAGCGAAAACCAAACCGTTACCGTCAGGTACCGCGATTCCATGCAACAAGAAAGAATAGCCGTTGACAATCTGGTGAGTTTTGTCAAAACATACTTTTGTGCTTAACTCAGCCACTCGACTCTAAGCTTTGGTGGCAATCCACGGGAGAAACAAGTTTTTCCCTTATTATTTTTTCCACATCAGGATCTGCTTGCTTTTTGCTTCTCTCTTTTTTCTTCTTTAGGTAGAAAAAGAGCGGAACTCCAGTAAAAGGATACACTTTACGAAACTGATGCAGTAAATACCTTTTATAATTTTCTGTCATTAATCCTATATAATTGACAAACAGTACAAACTTTGGAGGACCTGTTTGCACTTGCGAAGCATAATAAACGCGCAAACGCTTTGCCTTAATCATAGGAGGAGGCAAACGCTGAAGAGCCGACTCCATCACTTTATTCAGTCTCCCCGTCGAAATACGCAAATTTAAATTGTGAAACACTTGAGCTACTTCTCGAAATAAGCTATCCACAGCGCGCCCTGTTAAAGCAGAGCCAAAAATTTTAGGAGCATAGGCAAAAAAGGGCGTTTGCAGCTGAGCCGCGTGCTGACAGTGCTCCATTCGATATCCTTTTACAAGATCCCACTTATTAAAAAACAAAACACACCCTTTTCCTAGCTCTTCAACCATCCGAATAATATGCCTTTCATAGGCTGTTATTCCCACATTGGCATCGAGCACGACGATGCACACACTTGCACGCGAAATCGCCCACTGTGTGCGCATGGCAGCAAATTTCTCTACTAGCTCTTTCTCTTTTTGCTTTTTCCGAATGCCCGCGGTATCGATTAGTGTATAGGTAGATCCGTCAATGACCACCTCAATATCTACTGCATCCCGTGTTGTGCCAGCAATAGGGCTCACTACGCAGCGGTTTTCTTGGAGTAAATAATTGACTAAAGTCGATTTACCGACATTTGGCCGACCCACGATAGCGACACGCATTGTCTCTTTTGTCTCTATCGCTGTCTCTGCAGACTGCGTCGCAAGCGTCAATAGTTCTGCAATAGCAACTCCATGCAATGCAGAAATACCGAGAACATCTTTGATACCTAAAGCATAAAAAGCGCCAACATGTCCCTCCTTCTCCTGTGTATCGATCTTATTCACAGCAAGATACAAAGGTTTTTTTGCGCGAAGCAGCAGTTGCGCCACCTCCTCATCCAATGCAGTAACCCCCACCAAACCATCGACCACCAAAATCAAGGCGTCTGCCTCTTCAATAGCAAGCTGCGCCTGACGCTTGACTTCTTCGTTAAAAGGGCGCGCAGTATTATTATCTATTCCCCCTGTGTCAATCACATAAAACGACTTGCCAAAAATCTCCCCCACACCATACAGCCGATCGCGAGTTATTCCCTCTTCCTCGTCTACAATAGCAATACGTTTTTCACAAACACGGTTAAAAAGCGCCGACTTGCCCACATTGGGACGCCCAACGATAGCAATTTTAAAATTTTTTTTCATAAATTGTATGATTTATCTATTCACAGTCCGTCTATACTACAAGAAATTATATTATTTAACAAACTTGTCTTGATCTGTGATTAATGTCATTAATTCATCTTTTGTGAACTTTTTTATTTGATTCTTGTCGTCATACCCAATCACATCCTCTAATAATCCTTTCTTTTTTTCTATTAATCGATGAATTTTCTCTTCTATGGTATTTCTCGTCATTAATTTAAAAACCTGTACACCCCTACTTTGACCAAATCGATGTACACGATCTGTTGCTTGGTTCTCTTTTGCAGGGTTCCACCATCTGTCGTAATGAATAACTACAGAAGCCGCCGTTAAATCTATTCCAACTCCTACCGCTCTTAGAGAACCGATAAACACGCAGCATTTAGGATCGGTTTGAAAACGGTGGATCGCCTCTTTTCTATTCTTCGTGCTCCCCCTTACTTGGGTAAAAACAATGCCTTGGCTCTTTAAAAAGTAAGAAATGATGTCCATCATCTTTAGGTATTGTGAAAAAATCACGACTTTCTGCCCGGATGCTATTACTTCCTTTAGCACATCAACAAAAAGCTCCCACTTACCGCTTGTATGAGAGCGATATTCTTTGGGAGTCTTTAAATACAAAGCTGGATGATTGCAAATTTGTTTTAAATGGTTGAGTAGAGAAAAAACGTGAACATAAAATCGGGATCCATTTTCTAGTCCTTCAGTAAGTATTTGCTGATTTTGCGAGGAAAGCACAGTCTGGTACAACAACGCTTGCGCCTTTGTCAAATCGCATAGCGCGACTTCCTCTATTTTGGAGGGAAGCTCCAACAGCACGTCTGTCTTTTTACGCCGCAGAATAAAAGGATGAATAAGACGATTTAGCAAAAGCCGCCGTTTTTCATCCCTATACTTTTCGATGGGTGTTATAAAGGTGTCTTTGTACTTTGCTGCATCTGGCAAATAGTTTGGCAGAGCAATATCAAATAATGCCTTGAGATCAAGCAGGCTGTTTTCAATAGGGGTGCCTGTCAAACCAAGGCGCATTTTTGCTTTAATTTTCAATAAGGCTTTATGCGTTCTGGAAGCGGGGTTTTTTGCCACTTGAATTTCATCAAAAATCACCACATCAAAACATAATCGCTCGAAGGCCTTACTATCGTTACGGAAAATACCGTAAGAGGTGATAATGAGCTCAAATGGCTCATGTAAAGACTCTTTCAATCGGCAAGCGCCATAGTAAGTAAGGGAATTAATTTCTGGAAGAAACCTAGCGACTAAATCCTGCCAATGATAAATCACCGATGTTGGACACAGGGATAAAATACGCGCTTTTGGATTCAAAGCTAACACAGCCTGTATCAATGCCATAGCTTGGTGTGTCTTTCCAAGGCCCATTTCATCACATAGCAGCCCTGAAAGGGAATGGTTAAATAAAAACCAAAGCCACTGCAGTCCTTTCTGCTGATAACAACGCAGTGTATCTTTTAGTCCAAAAGAAGGAAGCGTAGTCGCGTTTGCTTTCAAATTTGTAAGCAGCGAAATGGCCTTATCGTCCAAGGCAGAACTCATCTCAATCGTTTCATAGCTAGATAAACGAATCCACTCCAAAAAACTCAGCTGAATACGTCCTTCTTTTATTTGATCGGGCTTTAACTGCTTTAACCAATCGAATCGAGGGTCTTTTAAAAAGTAAAATCCCGCACTAGTAACACAATAAGTGGATTTTTTTCCGATTTCTTTATAAAAGGTTATGGCATTTTCTTGACCAAGACTGCTGCTATAAACAAACGAAAGCTCAAAAAGGCTGTCCAGTTCCTTGATTGCAGTCACTTGTAAAATGGTTTCTCTTTCTTCCAGCCGATTATCGAGCTGAAAAATAAATGGCATTAACTTTGGGAGTTCAACAGAAATAAAATAGGGAACCATTTCCGTGTCGATAGCAACCGGCTCTACATATTTTTCAGGAAATAGAGCGCATTTTGGAAAGGGAGCAAATCCTTCTTTCTCAACGTAGGTGTAATTTTTAAGAAAATACACCTCAGCTTCTCTATACTGCGAGAAAAGGACAAAATGGGGGCGGATCTGGATTTTCCCTTCTTCTGCTTTTACAATTAATCCCGCCTTTTCGATAGGACTCGAGGGGCTAAAAAATCGTGGAATGCACTCTAACTCTTCTTCATAACAGTTGATAAAATCTACAATTTCTTCTCGCGGCACTTGCATTCCTGCTTTTATAAAACCCGCTTGGTTAGTTGCTGTGCGATAAAAGCCTTTTCCTTTGATATAAACCCAGTCTCCTAAATCGACTACCTCTTTGCTGCCCTCTAACTTGTTAGCCCGAAAAAAGGTCAGGTTCATATCCATGTCTGTGCGGTATTCTAACCCTGCTTCGAAAGGGACTGTATGCAATCGAAAACTGGGAAATTGATTTAGCCACTCTCTTCTCTTCTGGATAAAATGCGAAAGATCTTTTTTTAAAATAATGGTTTCTTCTAAGTCGCTACTGATGCAGTAAAACCCCTTGTTTTCTAAATAGGCCCAATCTCCGTATACCTGGCTATTTGCTTGCTGCAAGTCCCCTTTTTCTAAAACGTACGGACTTAAGTGTAAATTCCAAAATTGGTCAAATGCTGGTGCATATTGCATCCTATGTCGCATTTCATAGAGAGGCACATTTTGCAGATACTGCTTTAGAATTTCTCGATGCCGACTTAAAAATAAGGCAATATCAGCAGATTCGACAACGCTTTGCTGTAAAAGGGGATCAGCATCGAGAGAGACAAAACCCTGTCCTTTATAATAGGTGAAGTTTCCTACTGGCACTGCATCGCGGGCAGAAAAATCTTTTTGCCTTTTTTGATGCTGTAGAAAGAATTTTTTTTTCTTTTCATCATAAATGATGGTGTCCAAATGGGCACTGCCTATTTCCCATACCTTAAGTGGACTATCGACTTTGGATAGAGGGAGTATCAGGTCTGGCCAATTGACAGTAGACAAAACAAGCCGCATCTTGGCCTTTGCAAACAATACCAAAATAGCGGTTGGTAGCCCTTCTGTTTCGCCTTCAAACGAAAGAGTTGGTTGGCTTTTTTCTGCTTCAAGCATCATCCATTTAGCAAAATCACTAAAACTCGAAAGTTCATACTGCAAAGCATGACTTGGCCTTCCAGCGCGCCACAATTTGAGCTCATCTTCTTCAAGATTAGAAAATTTAATAGAAGTTTCTTCTGTATGAGTAGAGGGCGTGAAAATGTCTCGAAAAGGAATGTGCAATGCTTTTTCATAACTAAGGGAAAAAAGGGATTTTTTTCCTTGAACGGCCTCTATTTCGTACGACATCTTCCCTGTCTGAGGGTCTATTTGGAGAAATGGAGGGTGGTTGCCGTGACGGCAAAATAAAATCCACCCAAGGCGCCACCATAAAGAGTCTTGAAAACGGACATGAAGAGGAAGCGCATTTTGATTAAAAATAGCGAAATAAGCCGCTATCAAATGTGCACAATAGCGGCCCTCAAAGGCGCAAGAGCAAAAGCCGTCAAGCAGCTTGCCCAAGCAATCTAGCTGAAGAAAAGGCCAGCACACTCCTTCTCGATCCCGGACTTCAACCTGGTAGGTGCCGTTAGAGAAAAGTATTTGCCCTACAGCGCCGTCTGCACGCAAGACTTGTGCTGCATTGATCAGATCTTGAGGAAACAAATCAAAAGCATCCATAAGGTATCATCATACCGAAAACCGTTAAATGGTGTCTCGCATATACTACCTTTAAAAATGCTTGCTATTTATTTTTTTTAGACTCCGCTTCACACTCTTGTTCTGAGTCCGAATCGGAATAAAGACTGTTTTCTTTATGTATCTCTTGAAGCTCTTGCTTAGTAAAACTCCAACCTTGCTCGTTAGCGTAATTTATCAACTGTTTATTGCTGTGCGCAAGCGCGTAAATCCCTAAAAGGCGTTTTTGATCCTCCTTAATGTGCTCATGAGCACGCGAAGGAGGCTTTGGCCTAAGATAATTAAGCACCGTTTTTGCGCATTTCAGAACTTTTTCGCAACAGCTCCGCTCCTTTTTTTCGTCGCCAAGATCACGCTCCCAAGCACGCTCTGCGTTATCAAAAATCTTTTGCATACCAGTAGAAATCGCTTTTTGTATTTCATCACGCTGGTCTGAAGCACTGCTTTGTGCAAATTGGGAATGGCTGCCAGCCGGATTTACTGTCATATTCGGTCTCCTAAAACATAGATTAAAAAAAAGTGGCGGCGACCTACTCTCCCATGCTCTTGTGCATAGTACCATCGGCGATGAAGGGCTTAACTTCTAAGTTCGGGATGGGTTTAGGTGTTTCCCCTTCTCCCTTGCCACCACAAAAATGTAGCGCAACCATAACCTGGCTGCTTGTCAAATCAAGACCAGAAATCCTGGCAAAAATGAGCGTTTGAGATGCAACTTTCTTTCTTCCTTTCAGCAACAACTTTGCTGTTGAAAAAAAGAGATCAAGCCGGTGGACTGATTAGTACTGGTCAGCTCAACGCATTACTGCGCTTACACACCCAGCCTATCTACCCTGTCGTCTTCAGGGTGTCTCATAGGGATATCTTATCTTGAAGGAGGCTTGGCGTTTAGATGCTTTCAACGCTTATCCTTTCCAAACTTAGCTACCCGGCTATGCTCTTGGCAGAACAACCGGTTCACCATTGGTTTGTCCACTTCGGTCCTCTCGTACTAGAAGCAGCTCTTCTCAAATATCCTACGCCCACAACAGATAGGGACCAAACTGTCTCACGACGTTTTGAACCCAACTCGCGTACCGCTTTAATTGGCGAACAGCCAAACCCTTGGGACCTTCTCCAGCCCCAGGATGCGATGAGTCGACATCGAGGTGCCAAACCGCCACGTCGATATGAACTCTTAGTGGCGATCAGCCTGTTATCCCCGGAGTACCTTTTATCCGTTAAGCGACGGCAATTCCACTTTCTACCGCCGGATCACTAAGTCCTACTTTCGTACCTGCTCGACTCGTTGGTCTCGCAGTCAACTTACCTTATACCTTTACGCTCTTCTTGTGATTACCAACCACATTGAGGTAAGCTTTGAACTCCTCCGTTACTTTTTAGGAGGATACCGCCCCAGTCAAACTGCCCATCTGACAATGTCCAACCA
>JAUIKQ010000100.1 GCA_030430655.1 Chlamydiia bacterium | reverse complement strand
CTTTTAGCAACAACCATTACACTTTCCCCTTTCTTAGGCCTTTTGGGAACTGTGTGGGGTATTTTGACTGCCTTTGACGGACAAACCATCGGTTCTGGACAACAAGCATTGCACGGTCTTTCCATGGCGCTGACAACAACAGCGCTCGGACTGTTTATCGCTGTGCCCGCGCTTGTAGGATACAACTACCTAAAAAACAAAGTGCGGCGCTACTACGTAGAAATGGAAAATTTTAGCCACTACCTGTTATCTAATATTGAATTGCAATATAGAAAAGCAGACCCTCCCCAGCATGAAAAAACTCCGTAACTCCTCTTTCGATGAAGATGGCCACTCTCTCATTAACATCACTCCCTTGATCGATGTCATCTTTGTTGTGCTAATCATGTTCATGTTAATAGCCCCTCTACTCAATGTAGAACACATAAAACTCGCTTCCGCTTCAAAATCCGCAAAAGAGATATCAACGCTAAAAAGTCACAACCTGCAAATTCACATCTATGAAAACAATACCCTCACGCTCAACGGCAAAAAAATAACGCTACAGAACCTATCTCACGAATTACATCTCTTACCAAAGCAGACAGTGCCTCAAGTACTTTGTGATAAAAAAGCCCATTTTGGGGCCTACCAACAAGTAAAAATCATGTTGGAAAACGCGGGGTTTAAACAGATGGATCTTATTCTTGATGCTAAGTAAGAAAATAATTTTAGGCGCTGTTGTTGCCCTCCATGTGAGTGTAGTGCTATTTTCCTCTTCAAAAAAAAAACCCACCCCGATCCCAATCCCAATTCAGGTGCACACCGTTTTTACGCCTCCCGTCAAAACATTGCCAGCGACTTCCAAAGCCCCTGTCTTGGCAAAGCCCAGTCCCAAAAAAAAATACATAAAAAAAGAACCTACCCCTTTACCTATTCCTCCACCTCTGCCTTCTCCCCTTTCTTCCAAAGCGCCTTCTCATTATCAAGAAAAGCTCTCTCTTGCTTTGCAAGAAAAGCTCCACCTCCCCGAATATGGAAGCATCACTGTTACCCTCACTATTAATGCCGATGGAAGCGTGCGTACTTTAAAATGTTTGCAGTCAGAAAGCCCTTTGAATCAAAAATACATAGAAAAAAACCTGCCCCTGCTCGCTTTGCCAAAATTGGAGGGCGCAAGCAGCGCTCCCCAAACCTTTACCCTAACGTTTCATAGCAAGTCTGAGAAAAAATTATGCGATTCATCTTCTTCTGGATAGCCTTCTACACACTTTGTGCCCAGGCGACAGTATTAGACGTCCCCCTCTCCACTACCTCCTCCCTTATCCCCTGCTACCTTGCTCAGTTTCAAACAAAAGACGCGCGCTTTTCCCTTTCTTATATCACGGAAATAGAAACCATTTTGAGAGAAGATATGCTCTATGACGGGCGGACCTACCTCTTTCCTGTTTCAGAACAAAAAGAAAAGCAAGCAAAACAACAAGGAGCTCTGCTCCCTTTTAATGCCGATTTTTGGGAAAAACAGTCCGTTGTGCATCTTGTAAAAGCCACGGTTGCCGATACTTCTTTAGACCTCCAATGCTTTAACGTGGAAACAGGGGCTATCTACAGCTTTTCTTGCCCACTCACAGGCGACCTAAACACCGATCGAACTGCCATTCACAACCTTGCCGACCAATTAACTGCGCAGCTATATGGAGCGCAAGGCGTTTGTAGCCTAGCCATTTTCTACGCATTAAAAACAAAACCTCAAGGAGAGTGGATTTCAGACATTTGGCAAATGGACAGTGACGGGCAAAATGGACAACCTCTTCTCGAAAACAACTCCTACTGTATTCACCCTCTCTTACTGCCCTATAAAACACCCACCTTGCTCTATACAGACTATGCAATGGGAGAACCAAAACTCTTTATCCTTACAAATCACCCAAAAAAGAAAACCCCCCTTATACCACTAAAAGGAAACCAATTTTTGCCAACACATGCCGCTAAAGGGCGCATCCTAAGTTTTATTTGCGATGTGAGTGGCAAAGCGGACCTTTTTGTGCAAAGATACCACCCAGAAAAAGGGCTGATTGGTAAACCCGTGCAAGCCTACTCCTTCCCCAAATCAGTACAAGCGTCCCCTACCATACATCCCGATGGAAAACAGATCGCCTTTTGCTCAGATAAAGGAGGCACCCCTCGCATTTACGTCATCCCTACCCCCTCCTTTTCTAAAGCAAGCAAGCTTCCCAACGCAACCTTACTTACACGAAAATATAGAGAAAACACCTCGCCTAGCTGGTCCCCTGACGGTAGCATGCTCGCCTACAGCGCAAAAGTAGAAGGCACACGGCAAATTTTTCTGTACGACTTTGCAACTAAAGAAGAGCTGCAGCTCACAAGCGGTCCTTTGCATAAAGAAAATCCCTCCTGGGCACCCAACAGCTTACATCTCGCCTATAACACCGCCGACCATACCAGTGAAATTTTTGTAATAAATATCGTACAAAAAATCCCCCGACAAGTAACCCATGGAAAAGGGTTTAAACACTACCCTTCTTGGGGAAAACATTTTCAAAAACCCTAATCCTTCTTAGACCATCTCCGTTTAAAACGTAAAAATACTCGAAATTAAAACAAGTCTCCTGTGATAATTAGGAGAATGCGGTGCATTTTTAAGTGAGGAACTGGATCATGCGTTATTTTTTGCTACTAACGCTGCTGTGCTTTGGATGCCAAAGCACGCCGACAGTTGTGTGGGAAGACACAAAAACCATAGGACGATATGTAAAACGGCAAGGCAGCAGCCTATTTAACCGTGATACACAATCAAAGCAGTTGCATTACCTGGAAGAGTTTCAAGGTCCGGCCCAAGAAGAGTTTATCGCCCTTCAAGAGGATGATTTAGAAAATGAGCCCAAGTTAGCACCAGCAACTCCTAGTCGCCCGGTTAAAAAAGAAATCATCCCTACCATTCACCAGTTTGAAAAACCACAAGCAAAAGCAGCAAATGTGTTACAAAACCTCCACTTTGATACCGACGCATACACACTGCACGCAAAGGAAGATATCGCAGCCGTCGAGCAGATCTTCCATTACCTGCGTAACAATCCCAATGTTCATCTCTACATTTTAGGCCATTGTGACGAAAGAGCCTCGGAAGAATACAACCTGGCCCTGGGCACGAGAAGAGCGCACCATGTGCGCAACCTACTCATAAAAAAAGGAATAGACGAAACCCGTTTGCAAACCATTTCCTACGGAAAAGAAAAGCCCCTTTACTTAGAGCACACCCCTGAGGCGTGGAGAAAAAACAGGCGTGTCGAATTCAAAATACACAATAAAAAGAAGGCAGTGCGATGATGCGATGGCTATGGGTTTTTTCATCCCTCTGGCTTGCCGGATGTGCTAGTACACGCAACACCGTTTCAAGAGAGGACAGACTAGAGCTTTGTCTGAACAAATTTCGAACAGAAATTGATGACATTAAACACGATCTAAACAGTTATGGGATCGAACACCACATACTGGAAGGCAAGGTCGTCGACCAAGAGCAAGCCTTTACCCTGCTAAAAGAAGAAGTGCAGTATG
>JAUIKQ010000099.1 GCA_030430655.1 Chlamydiia bacterium | reverse complement strand
GCTTGGATGAAGTGGCTCTCAAGAGTCCCCGAAAATATCAAGGAAGCCGAACAAGTGATCCATACAGACCAAGAGAATTGGATAGACCTTAGCCAGGACGACTGAATGCCGAAAACCAGAACAAATCATTCGGCTAGCCAGAGTTGGGGAAAGAATGTTAGACCTTGTGAGGTAATTCAAGATTTTACACGATTTGCCGCGGAATGAGAGTGTCAAGGCGCTTTTGTTATATTAATGTTGGACATTTTTTTTATTTAGGGTTTTTGGTAAGAAATAAAATAGGGATATTAAGTGCGAATAGAGGCGCACGAAATTTTAGGGTATGACGGAAAGTATAGAAGTCGTTGCTAGCGCAGTTTTGATTTATGTCGCGATAGGATTTGTGCTCACCTGCGCTATTTTACTTGTAAAAAAACAATTTCTGCCTTCTAGTACCTGCGTCATTAAAATTAACAATGACCGTGAGCTAGACAAAGAAGTAGACAGTGGCACTACGCTGCTAGCGGCTTTGCTAAAAGAGGGCATTGCTGTGCCTTCCCCCTGCGGGGGTAAGGCAACGTGTAAGCAGTGCAAGGTGCGCGTTTTGGAAGGGGGCGGAGAATCTTTAGAGACAGATAAGGCCACGTTTTCTTTTAAGGAACTAAAAGAGGGATGGCGCCTTTCTTGCCAGTGTAAGGTGAAAGAGGATGTTTCAATCGTGCTTCCAGATGCTTTGCTTACTTTAAAGCAGTTTCAAGGAGAGGTGGTTTCCAATAAAAACGTGGCCACTTTTATTAAGGAACTGGTTGTAAAAATACGAAAAGAGGACAACTTTACCTACGCTCCGGGAGATTATTTGCAAATGTATGTTCCTCCTTTCAAAACCAATACGCAAGATTGGGAAATAGAGCGCGAGTATGTCAAAGACTGGGAGCTGTTTGGTATGCTCGGCCGCTTAATTGATTTCACCGATCTGGAAAAAGGGGAGGTGATGCGCGCGTACTCACTTGCCTCTTACCCTAAAGAGCCATTACTGAAATTTAATATTCGTATCGCTTGTCCTCCTATAAAAAAGGGGTGCGTTAGTAAAGGGGTTGCCTGGGGCATTTGTTCTTCGTACGCTTTTTCTCTCAAGGCAGGAGACAAAATTGAGCTATCGGGCCCTTTTGGTGAGTCACATATGATCGACGATGAGCGAGAGGTGTTTTTTTTGATAGGAGGAGCGGGGTCTTCTTTTAGCAGAAGCCACATTCTTGACCTTTTTCTTAATCGTAAGACAAAAAGAGAGGTGCATTTGTGGTATGGGGCCCGCTCTTTAAAAGAAAATATTTACCAAGAGGAGTATGAGAGTCTTGCGAAAAAATGTCCAAACTTCAATTATTACCTGGTCCTTTCAGAGCCTACAAAGGAGGATCAAGCATTGGGCTGGGACATTAAGGATCCGAGAAGGACGAATTATCTATTTAAAGCTTTTGCAGAGCATTTAAAGGAGATGAAAGATCCGGAAAAAGCCCTTTATTATGTGTGCGGTCCTCCAGTGCACAACAAAAGCATTTTAGAGCTATTGGATAACTTTGGAGTAGAAAAGGAGAGCATTGTTTTGGATGATTTTGGATCTTAATTGAGGAGAAAATATGCGCATTTACGTGGCACAGCTTAATCCTGTTGTAGGGGACATTGACGGAAATACTCAAAAGATTTTGCACTGCTTGAGTGAAGCGAGAAAGCAAAAAGCCGAGATTGTCTTGTTTGCGGAGATGACTATTTGTGGGTATGCCCCAGATGATTTGCTTTTACATCGAACGTTTATTGACTCTATGGAGCAGCATTTAGAAAAAATTGTGCGTTATAGCAAAGATTTGATGGTGTTTGTGGGGCTTGTGAGACGTAATCTTTTGCTTGAAGGAGAGAAGAATTTATACAACAGTTGCGCTGTCATCAAAAACGGACGCTTGCTTGGATTTTATGATAAGTGGTTGTTGCCAAATTATGATGTTTTTGAGGAGATGCGCTATTTTGAGCCAGGGGAGGAGCTGGGGGTTTGGGAATATAAGGGCAAAAAGATTGGGGTGATTATTTGTGAGGATATTTGGCAGCATGCAGGGTATGTGGAATTTACCCGCTATAGTCGCGATCCTATCTTAGCGCTCGCAGATGTAGGGATTGACTTGCTCTTGAATCTGTCTGCTTCTCCTTACCAATTTCAAAAGTCAGATAAGAGGGTGAATGTCTGCTCTAAAGCAGCAAAAACTTTGCAGTGTCCTGTAATTTTATGTTGCCAAGTGGGAGGCAATGGGCAGTTGTTATTTGATGGGTATAGCGTCTATGTCAATGCTAAAGGGGAACTAGAGCGGCTGGGAAAAGGGTTTGAAGAAGAGTGCATGTTGATCGACTTGGAAGCAAAGTCCAGTGCGCGCACTTATAAGTATGATCCGTTACAGGATGTCTATCAGGCCCTTTTGATGGGAGTAAGAGATTATTTTACAAAGCATGGATTTACCAAGGCCTGTTTAGGGCTTTCCGGGGGGATCGACTCAGCGTTGGTAGCAAAAATTGCTGTAGATGCACTAGGGGCAAAGAATGTGTGCGCGCTTAAGATGCCTTCTATGTATTCTTCCAAGGAAGGTTTGGAGGATGCAGATCAGTTAGTGCAAAATCTGCAAATCGAGTGTCATACGATTCCCATTCAGTCTCCATTTGACAGTTATCAACAGCTGCTTGCTCCTTATTTTGAAGGAAAAAAAGAGGATGTGACGGAAGAAAATTTGCAAGCGCGTATTCGGGGCATGATTTTGATGGCTTTTTCTAATAAACTGGGCTACATCGTATTGAGTACGGGTAATAAATCGGAAGGCGCTCTTGGGTATTCCACGCTCTACGGCGACATGTGCGGGGGGCTGAGCGTTCTTGGTGATGTGAAAAAGACATTGGTCTACGATCTTGCCCGATGGATTAACCAAAAAGAGGTGGTCATTCCAAAGCGAATTATCGACAAGCCCCCTTCCGCAGAGCTGAGCATTGATCAAAAAGATAGTGACCATCTGCCTGATTATGAGGTGATTGACAATGTTTTAGAGGGGTATGTAGAGGACTATCTAACGATGAATGAGATTGCAGTGAAATATCAGATTTCCTTGGAAATTGTCATGGACTTGATACAAAGAATTCACAAAGCAGAGTACAAACGTCGGCAAGGGCCTCCTAACTTGCGTGTTTCTAAAAAGTCGTTTGGTGTAGGAAGGCGTTACCCTATTGTGCAAAACTGGCTTTGAGCGGCATGACAGCGTCTATCGTGGTTTTGTTGTGGCGTAGCATCATAAGACGGTCAAATCCCACAGCTACACCGCAGCACTTAGGCAACCCTTTTTCTAGCGCGCTAAGAAAGTGGGGATCTATAGGTAGGGGATCTTTCCCAAGGAGGCTTCTTTCTTTATTAGCGCGCTCTAACCGGCTTTTTTGCTCTTTGTGATCTTGTAGCTCTTGGTATCCATTGGCAAGCTCAATGCCTTGGTAGTACACTTCAAATCGCTGGCTGACAGGTGGCTTTTTTGGGGCTATTTTTGCTAGTGCAGCTTGCGAAGCGGGGAAATCATAAATAA
>JAUIKQ010000098.1 GCA_030430655.1 Chlamydiia bacterium | reverse complement strand
GAGCTATCTCGCTAAGGAGGCGGAGCACGTTGCTGGTTTTGCAAAAGAATGCGCTGTTGTGACGCACCATCGGCTCAAGCAAAATGCACAGGGAGAGCTGGCACCCGATCCTGAAAGCCGATTAGAAGAGCCCATGGTAGTTCGCCCTACATCTGAGATGATTGTAGGAGAGATGTTTTCTAAGTGGATAGAATCTTATAGGGATCTTCCTTTAAAAATAAATCAGTGGTCCAATATCGTCCGTTGGGAAATGCGCACGCGCATTTTTCTACGCACCGCAGAAATCTTATGGCAAGAAGGGCATACAGCGCATCAGACAGCAAAAGAAGCGTATGCCTTTACAAAGACTATCTTGGATTTGTATGCGCAGTATTTAGAAGAGGTTTTGGCCATTCCCGTGGTATGTGGAAAGAAGTCAGAGAGTGAAAAATTTCCTGGCGCAGAAGAGACGCTGACTTTTGAAGCAATGATGCAAGATGGCAAAGCATTGCAAGCGGGCACTTCCCATTTTCTGGGGCAAAATTTTTCCAAAGCGCAGGCTATTGTTTTTAGGGATCCGCAAGGACAGCAGCAGTATGCTTACACCACCTCTTGGGGTGTAACGACGCGCCTTATTGGAGCGTTGATTATGGTGCATAGCGACGATGATGGTTTCATCATTCCTCCTAAGATCGCTCCCTTTCATGTTGTTATTATTCCTTTTTTAAACCAAGAGGAGACGAAAGAAGAAATTTTGGCGGCATGTGACGCCATGGAAAAGAAGCTATCTAGCGTAACGTACCACGGCAGCAGTGTGCGCGCCTACGTGGACAAGAGGGAGATGCGAGGTGGAGAAAAGAACTGGCATTGGATCAAAAAGGGGGTTCCCTTGCGCATAGAGATTGGGGCGCGTGATATTAGCAGCAATACCTTTCCTCTCTATAGACGTATAGATCCGCCAAAGGAAAAAAGAGTTTTTTCGGAGGGGACGTTGCTTTCTACTCTTGCAAAAGAGCTAGAGGTGATTCAAAGCGCAATGCATGCGCGTGCGCAGCAATACCGTGAGGCAAAAACACGGGTAATAGAGACAAAAGAGGCGTTTTATGCCTATTTTCAATCTGACAAAGCAAATGCCGGGGGGTTTGCCCTAGCCCACTTCAGTCTATCGCCTGCAGTAGAAACGCAGATTAAGCAGGATTTGAATGTAACGGTTCGGTGTTTGCCTTTTAGTGAGGAAGGCTGCGCTGGGAAATGTATCTTTACGGGAGAAAAGAGTCTGCAACGGGCTTTATTTGCTAAAGCGTACTAGCTTGCCCCTTTTTTAAAAATTCTTCTATCTCTTCTAGGCTCTTGTTTTTGGTTTCAGGGATCTTCCGTTTAATGAAGTACAGGCTAAATAGGCCGAGGATAGCGTACAGCCAAAAAGCGCCTGAAATGCTCAGCCAGTGGACAAGGTTTAAAAAGGTTTGGGCCACGATAAAATTCGCTCCCCAGTTAACGCAAGTAGCAACACCAACGCCTCGTCCTCTCACATACAAGGGATAGATTTCGGAATTGATGAGCCAGGCGATAGGGCCCAGACTAAAGGCAAAAAAGGCAATGTAGCATATTAGCATTAAGATGGAAATCCAGCCCACCTGCGTCTCGCTTTGCCCAAGGAAGTTTTGCATGAAGAACGCAAACCCCAAAATAAGTAGAGAAAGGACCATGCCGCTCAGGCCAATCATCAGCAAAGGCTTTCTTCCCACCTTATCGATAAGCCAGATGGCAACGCAAGTCATTAACATATTGATTAAACCAATCCAGAGGCTAGCATAAATGGCTGAAGTAGCAGAGGTGAATCCTGCGAATTGAAAAATCGTGGGCGCATAGTAGATAATTGTATTAATGCCTGTTACTTGCTGGATGATGGTGAGGCCAATGCCTGCCCACAGCGCTGGACGGATACGCGCAGAAAACAAGTGGCGCCAAGATCCTGGAGAGTGGTTTAAACGCTCTTGAATATGATTCACCTCCAGCTGGGCGTCTTTTTTCGTCTTCCGAAAGCGGCATAAAATAGCCAATGCTTTTTCTTTCTCGCCCTTTTTAATGAGCCATCTCGGGCTTTCTGGGAAAAAAAGCATGATAAGAAATTGCAGCGCTGCTGGTATACTCGCGAGTGCGAACATGGGTCGCCACCCACTGGTTTTCGCAAAAAAGGCTCCTGCGATATAAGCGACAAAAATACCGATCGTGATAAACAGCTGGTTAAAAGAAACAAGCGCTCCTCGAATAGATCGGGGAGACAGTTCTGCTATGTACAAAGGGACTGTGGCAGAAGTGATACCAATCGCAAAGCCCACAATAGAGCGCCAAAAGACGATCCATCCGGGGGAGAGCGCTGTCGATAGACCTATTGCACTAAGGACAAAAATGAGTGAAGAGAGCAGCACCACTTTCTTTCTCCCAAAGTGGTCAGAAAGGCGGCCTCCTATCAAGGCACCGATCAAAGCGCCTAAAGGGGTGACACTGATAATAAATTCTTCTAATCCGGTAGAAAGGATAAAGTCTTTCTTTATAAATAAAATCGCTCCAGAAATAACCCCCGTATCATAGCCAAATAAAAGCCCGCCAATGGCGGCAACGCAGCTAATAATAACCAGAAGGCTGCTATGTTTCCAAGTTTGCACAGCCACACCCCATACATTAAATGAACTCATCTTTACCCTTAGTGGTTCATTAAAAAAATGTCAATCTATTTACCTACATTCCTGCAATCTCCATTTGAATGGCGTAAATTTTCCAGGCTTTTAGGCCTAGTATTCTAACGATTCTTTGTCTAACGGTATTAAGATTTGTGATAACCGTCCTTGCCGCCATTGAGCAGTTTTCTAAATTGGTTTTTTGATTTAACTTAGTCCTTTTGAAATTTAAAAGGACTAACAATGGAAGTAACCGTAGTCAGCTCTTTCATAACAAAATGTGCTCTCATATCAGCTCAAAAATCGGAAATGTTTTTTTGCTGAGGAATGACGGTTAAACGCCCTACGAATGCGGATTTTGGCTTGCTTTCCACCATCAGTCAGAAAAATATATGGATTAGCTAAATGAACTGCTCGCCGTTAACTTTTAGAAGGTTACGCTCAATGTCGGGTCAAAGTTCTTTTTGAGTTCTCAAGGGCTTCCGCAATGAAAAAATTTTAGTTCGATTTGAAGATATTTGAAAATCGTATTATTTTTTGTGCAGCACAAGTAATGATCATGGAGCGAGGGGGTTTGGCCACCGAGCTGTAGACAAGAAGACAACTAGTAACAGGAGGAATGGATTGAATACAGCAAAACCATTTGTAATCCCCAAAAATCTGGTGATGCAAGCATACCGAGCAGTTAAAGCCAATGGTGGCTCTCCAGGAATAGATGGTGAGTCGTTAGAAGCATTTGCAGTAAATCTAAAAGACAATTTATACCGAATACGGAATAGGATGTCGTCTGGCAACTGTACTAGTCAAGATTTGACCCGACGGACACTGTTTACCTGATACCTCCTATTTCAGAAGTTATCACTAATTCAGTCGCTATTTCCCCAGGCTTATTTTCTTTTTTCTGATGAGGGGGATTTTTCACCT
>JAUIKQ010000017.1 GCA_030430655.1 Chlamydiia bacterium | reverse complement strand
CGCACTAAAAGCCCAGTTTAGAAAAAAAAATCTCCCTTCTGCCTTGCTGGACGCAACAGTGTCCATAAACAAGGCACAAAAGAAACGGCTTTTTAAAAAATTACAATCCTACTTTAGGAGCTTGGAAAAGGTAAAGATAGCCGTTTGGGGCCTTGCTTTCAAACCTGGCACAGATGACATTCGTGGCGCGCCGGCAATTGACCTCATTACTGCGCTTTTGGCAAACAACTGCTATGTCACAGCCTATGATCCTGTAGCTATGGAAAATACACAAGCCCATTTCAAAGATGCCCATGGACTGGCTTTTGCAAAAACAGAGTATGACGCTGCCTTTGAGGCAGACGCTATTGTCTTAGTTACAGAATGGAAACAGTTTCGGGTTGTCGATCTGTTCAAAATAAAAACCCTGATGCAAGGCAACGGATTTTTTGATGGACGCAATCAGTATAACGAAAAGGAAATGCAAGAGCTTGGATTTGACTACTTTGGCATTGGCCTTAAAAAAATAAATCCTCTTGTACCCTTGCTATCTAAAAAGGCACATGCGCAAACTTCCTCTTGATATTGCCTTCTTTCTTTCTCTAGCCGCTACTTTTTTCTTCCCCGCATTCTTTCCTAAACTAAAAATTATGCCTTTTTCTCCTTTATGTGTTTTGGCCCTTGCCCGCTTATCCCCATTTGGGGGGCTTTTGCTTTCTACAATAGCGGGCCTTGGTATCGATTTACTAAGCGGCTCACCCTTCGGGGTATACGCTATTGCCCATTTCCTTACTGCTTGCGCGCTCGTCCGATATAAATACCTTTTTTTTCTCACAAAGCCTCTGTCGTTTGTCCTCAACACGGCCCTCTTTTCTGCCCTCGTGTCGCTATTATTATTTATCTTTTTCCCCTTCCCTCTCTCCTTCAAACGGCTCCTTTCTGAAGGGATTATCATGCCGCTTTTAGATGGAGTATTTGGTTTCTGCTGGTTTATTTGCCCCGAATTTCTATATACTAAAATAAAAAGAATAATCTTAAACCGCTTCACCAAAAAGGGTTATCGTCGTAATGGATATTCCTAATCTTTTGTTATCAAGGCTTACCGTAGTGGCTTTGCTTGCAGCGCAGAAAGGCGCGCATATGTTAAGAGAGGGATTTGGCACTGTAAAAGAGGTGCAAACAAAAGAAGGCCGGCATAACTTAGTCACCGAATATGATCACAAGGTCGAGCAGGCTATCATGTCGACCATCAAAGCGCATTTTTCTGACCACACCTTTTTGGCAGAGGAAAGTGGTGCGATAGGAGAGAGTAGTGGAAAAATCCAGTGGATTATCGATCCTCTCGATGGAACTGTGAACTTTGCTCACGAAATCCCTGTGTTTTCCGTTAGCATTGCAGCAACCTGCCAGTCACAAGTGCTTTCAAGTGTAATTATCAATCCGATGCTGCAAGAGTGTTTCCTTGCGGAACATAAAATGGGAGCCTACCTTAACGGCAAACGTCTTTCTGTCACCAAAACAGCCACTTTAGACAAAGCCATTGCTGCAACAGGATTTCCTTACAATAGCCATGAAAATCCCCTAAACTGCTATGGCCTTTTCACACATTTTGGGAAAATGGGTATTCCCGTAAGACGTCTGGGATCGGCTGCGCTTGACTTAGCTTACTTAGCGGCTGGAAGGTACGATCTATTTTGGGAAGTCTCTCTCGAGCCATGGGACTACGCTGCTGGAAAACTCCTTGTAGAAGAAGCGGGCGGCACCTTCTCTGCCTTCGATAACACCCCCTATACCACGTTTAAAGCAGGGCCAGTCGCTGCTTCGAACACAGCGCTACATTCTCAGCTCACCGAACACCTAATGGAGAAAAGTGGGGGGGAGAAAGGTGGCGGGGAAAAGCCATGATTATACTCGATGGAAAAGCGCTCAGTCATAAAATAAAGGAAGAATTAAAAGGGCAAGTTGCCCTGTTTCCTCGCAGAGTTGGACTTGTTTTTATTTTGGTAGGAAATGACCACGCCTCTCAGACCTATGTGAAAATGAAAACCCAAGCCTGCCAGCTTGTGGGCCTATTTTCACAAACAATCACTTTCCCTGAAAACGTCGATCAAAACCTCGTGCTCCAATGCATTGAAAGCCTCAATGCAGATAAAAACGTCGATGGCATCTTAGTCCAGCAGCCTCTGCCACCGCACATCAACCTACCGCTAATCAATTCTGCTATTGATCCTGCAAAAGACGTCGACGGATTTCATCCCGTCAATGTAGGCAAGCTTTTGCTTGGAGAAACAAGCGGGTTCATTCCTTGTACCCCACTTGGCATTTGGCACATCTTAAAACACTATAGTATAACTACAGCAGGAAAGCACGTTGTTATCTTAGGGCGAAGCAATATTGTAGGAAAGCCTCTAGGCGCAATGCTCGTACAAAATACGCCCCATTGCAATGCGACTGTGACAATTGCGCACAGCCGAAGCGAAAACCTTCAAGCCCTTTGTCTGAGCGCAGATATTCTTATTAGCGCGGTTGGACAGCCCCACTTTGTACAAAAAACCATGATTCACAAAAATGCCACCGTTATTGACGTAGGCATTAACCATTTGGGAAAACAGCTCGTTGGCGACGTAGATAGCAAAGAAATCATCGATAGCCAATCGTGCCACGCAATTACCCCCGTTCCTGGAGGCGTTGGTCCCATGACCATTGCATGCTTGCTCTTAAATACTGTCAAAAGCTATCAATCACGCCAGTGAAGTGGATCTGTGCGCTCCTTCTTCTTATAAATAACGCTTCCGTACCGACGCTTACGCACTTTAGCGGCATTGCTATGACAATGCCTTACCGCATCAGCATCGGCCACTCCCTCTCTTTCCAAGAAAAGCAGGCCATACAAAAACGCATCGACCAAATCTTCTCTAAAATACATGCGGTATATAACCACTACAATCCCGATTCCATCATTTCTCAAATTAACCGCCTAGATGCCCACATCCCTTTTCCCCTCTCTGCTGAGCTTTACCACGTACTTAAAGAGACAAAACACCTTACTGCTGCAACCAACGGCTATTACGATCCTACCGTCGGAAGAAAAGTGCAATTATGGAAAACAGCCGCAGAGCAAGGCCTCAAACCGGCAAAAGAGGCCCTGCAAAGCAGCAAAACCGGATGGCAATGGCTGAAATTAAAAGAAAATTTTCTAGAAAAAAAGGATAAAAGCGTTGCTCTAGACTTAAGCGGTTATATTAAAGGATACACCTTGGATCTCCTTGCGCGAGGACTAAAAGCGCTTGGCATAAAACACGCCTATTTAGAGTGGTCTGGTGATATCACCACAATTGGCAACCACCCAAAAGGGCGCCCTTGGCAAGTGTTACTCTATTTAGATAAACCCTTGACAGTGCCGCTTTGCAATAGCAGCATTGCAACAAGTGGCAACACCTATCAGCGATGGAACTTAGGAGCGGCCTATACACATATTTTTGACCCCCATCTGCAGCGACCCAAGATTTGCCATGGTAACACCATCGTGTCCGTAAAAGCCACTTCCTGCGCGCTTGCTGACGCCCTGGCTACCGCCCTACTTCTCTTAGAGGACAAAGAAAAAGCAGCGGACTGGGATATACATTCTGTCGATAGCGAAGTAAAATATTTATTTTTTGAAAGTAAATAATAAAAAATATAAAACTATCTTATTTTATAGTTGCTTGTTTATTTAAAGTTGATTAAAATTGGTTTAATTTTATTTCAATTCAATCGAGGGGAAAGAATGATTCAACCAAATCACCAAGAAAGGGCTCGTTCGTACGTCAGCCAACCACCAATACCAAGGACGCCGCGGGCACGTCCTATTCTGACACGCTCTAATCAAAGTCAGGACTTGCTTTTAGGCCAAAATGGAAGCTTTCTTGACTTCAGTGATGCAGCTCCGCTTCCAAGCAGAGCGAATGTAGCGCCAAATAGCCAAAAAAAACACTCTCTCATCCAAAAAATCACGAACGTATTTTCTTCTAAAAAACCCAAGTCCACGCCTCTTAAGTCTCAGCCCTTGCTAGTCGCTAGCAAGTAGCGCTTTATAAAAACCGCTTGCGCAGGGAGAAAATAAACAAGATTTCTTTCTTTTTTATGCTCCCTTGCTTTACCCTGTGAAAATAGCAACGTAGTTCCTGCCCTAACACACGTGAACATATGAAACAAAAAACGCTCTGCGGAAAAATCTCCATCCATTCTAGAGGCTTTGGCTTTGTTACTTTGCAACGCGATAAACAAGACGTATTCATCCCTAAACCTTTTACCTTAAACGCAGTAGACGGAGATTTTGTCCAAATCGAAGTGCTTGCGAAGCAAAAAAAAGACAAAGGACCAGAGGGGAAAGTAGTCAAAATTTTAAAACGGGCGCACTCTTGCATTGTTGGGATTGTGACCTCTAAAAAAACAGGCGCTGCATACTCCTCTACTTTACCAGAAAAAAAGCCAATTAAGATTATCTCCTCCCCAAAAAACTTAGACAACGGGGAAAGGGTGTATTTAAAAGTGCTCTCTTGGGGGAAAAAAAATGGACCTGTTGAGTGCAAAGTTATCAAAAAACTCGGTTCTATTAAAGAAGCTGCGAAAGATATTGACATTGCTATTTTAGAATATGGAATTAAAAACACTTTTCCCAAAAGCGCAATGCAAGAAGCCACCTTGTTTGGAACCCGGGTCAGAAAAAAAGATCTGGAAGATCGGCGCGATTTTACAAACGAAACATGCTTCACAATAGATCCTACGACAGCCAAGGATTTCGATGACGCTTTGGCAATCAAACAGACCAATTTTGGATATCAGCTCAATGTACATATCGCTGATGTCTCCCATTACGTACGACCAAACTCTTCTTTAGACCTGGAAGCAAAAAAGCGACTAAATTCCACTTACTTTCCAACCTACTGCGCGCCTATGCTGCCTCCACAGCTCTCAAACAACTTGTGTAGTTTAAAAGAGGGTGTGATTCGTCTCACAGTGTCTGTCATGATGCAGTTTAACAAAAAGGGAGAGCTAAAAAAATACCACCTTACAAAAGGGTATATAAAAAGTAAAAAACGGTTTACCTATGCTCAAGCGCTGGATATTATTGAAGGAAGAAAAAAAAGCGTCCATAAACAGGCGCTCTTGAACATGGCAGCGCTATGCAAACAGCTTCGGAAAATCCGCTTTGAGCGAGGAAGTATTGACCTTTCTTTGCCAGAAACTATTTTAAAAATTGATGAACAAGGAAACCCTATTGCTCTACATGTAGAGCCGTACCATATCGCCCACCAGCTGGTAGAAGAGTTCATGCTAAAAACAAATGAAGTCATTGCGCATCATTTTTTAGCAACAGCAAAGCCAAGTCTTTTTCGCGTGCATGAAGAGCCAGAGCAGCAGAGCCTAACCGACTTTTACCACACAGTAAGGGCGCTTGGCTTTCCCCTTTCTGCTAATCCTTCTCATGAAGAAGTGCAAAATATTTTCTCTAAAGCAAAACCGTCTGCATCTTACCATCAAGTAGCCGTTGCTTTCATCCGTAGCATGAAAATAGCCATGTATAGTGAAAAAAACGTGGGCCACTATGGCCTAGCGCTTGACCACTATGTCCACTTTACCAGCCCTATTCGTCGTTACAGCGATCTTGTTGTACACCGCTGCCTTTTTGATCAAAACGCCAATAGCGCTTCTCTATCGGAAATAGCCAAGCTTTGCTCACAACAAGAGCGCATTTCTTGGAAGGCAGAAAATAGTGTCCTTATGCTGAAAAAGCTTCGATATCTACAAAGGATGCAAAATCCAGAAACGTTATTTAAAGCGCAAATCAGTAAAACAGCGCCCATCGGCATCACAATAGAAATACTCCCCTTACAAATCGAAGGCTTTATTCATATATCAGCGCTTGGCAGAGACTATTTCCACTTTTATCCCAAAACATCGGTAATCGAAGGAGAGCGCACCCATCGCCGCTTCTGCCTTGGCCAAACAGTGCAAGTGCGGCTCGTAGAGCTGGATCTTATCCATCAAAAAACTTTTTGGAAACTTGTTTTGTAAGCATAGACATTGATAATTACTCCCCACATCACTATCGTTAGATAACAGTATTTTAATAAGGAAAAGAGGCGAATGAAAAAAACTTTTATCACTGGGCTTGTCATTTTATTGCCACTAGCAGTGACTATTGCTATCTTCATCTTTATCGTGAACTTTCTCACGCAGCCCTTTGTAGGCATGGTATCGAATTTTCTCAGTGAGCTAAACATTGTCAACAAAGGATTTTTGTTTTTGTCCCCAGCAAAGCTTGTGCAGACAATTAGCCAGCTCCTTATTTTGCTCTGTCTCTTTCTGTTTACCTTAGCGCTCGGGCTGCTGGCGCGGTGGTTTTTCATTACAACGCTCCTTTCTTTAAGCGACAAGCTATTGCAGCGCATTCCCCTTGTCAATAAAGTCTACAAAACGACCCAGGAAATTATAAAAACGCTTTTTGAAACTGATAAAAATTCCTTTAAACAGGTAGTGATGGTCCCTTTTCCCGGAGACAAGAGTTACGTTATGGGCTTAGTTTCAAGAGAGTCTCCGCAAATGTGTAGCAAAGCTGCGAATAAAACACTCATTTCCGTCCTTGTTCCTACAACGCCTAACCCCACCACAGGATTTCTTCTAATGTGTGCAAAAGAAGACCTCATCTACCTCGATATGAAGCCAGAATCGGCCATCAAATACGTCGTATCATGTGGCGTGATCACTCCAGACCATCCACGACAAAAAACGGCAAAATGAACCGCATGAAGAAATATTTTCTCACAGGTCTTGCCACCCTTCTTCCTCTAGCTGTCACCTTAATTGTGGTGATTTTCTTCATCGACCTATTGACAGCCCCTTTTCTTGGGATAACGGAGCAACTGCTGCTTGCCTTTGGCAGTAAAATTACAAATTTTGAGCACCACGCCTTTGTCCTCGTTATTCTCAGTCGGCTCCTTATTCTCCTCTTTCTTTGCATAGTAATTATTTTTTTAGGTTGGATTGGACAGAAATGGTTTTTTGCATTTCTACTCAAAAAAACCCAATTCCTCTTTTCAAAAATTCCCGTGATAAAAACCATTTATCGCGTGAGCCGTGATGTGACAAAAAACTTTCTTTCAGAAAAAAGGGAGGACTTTTCAAAGGCTCTTGCACAGTCCCCTTCCCCCATCAAGCTTCCCGTGCTCTGGGATTGGTAGCTGGACCTGTTCCAAAAGAAGTGCAGTCTCTACACAAAGAGGCTTTCCAGGCCGTGTTCGTTCCCACTTCTCCTCACCCTATTTCCGGCTTTTTACTTATGCTAGAGCAGGAAAACATACAGTCTGTTCCCTTAACAACAGAAGAGCTTTTCAAGTTATTAGTTTCTTGTGGGATATACAATGTTGATGAAAAACCCAACTAAAGTGTATTTGGTTTCTGCTGTTTCTCCTAAAGACAAGGTCCACAAACTTACACAAATCTGTACAAACTATCTTTACAAAAAGCTTTGCCTCTACCTCCTTATCGAAAAAGAACATCTACAATGGTTAGACGCTCACTTATGGAAATACCCCCAAGACAGCTTTTTGCCTCACAGCATCTATGATGAAACAGCCCCGTGCGATGCGCCCATTCTTTTATCAAGCACAGAAAACAGCCCAAGGTCTTTCCATACAGCATTGAATTTATCAAAGCGCAAGGTACAAAACACGCAAGGTCAATTAAAAAAAATTATAGAATTTGAAGAGAAAAGTCATGATAAGTCCGCTCTGCAGCAAGAAAAATTGCGTTATTACAAAGAGCAAGGCTATCACCTTGTCTCAGTAAACTTGTTGCAGTTTTTAGAGGAAATTTAGTAGAATTTCCCCAGGTACTAACTTGAAGGGGATGCTCCATGACGCGTGTAAGCAAAAAAGATCGACTAAAAAGATGCCCAAGGCGCCCGAAAGCTAAGGGAACAAAAACAGGACCTAAGAAAGATAATCTTGAGCGTGGGTACAAAGAGCATACCAACGGATATGGGTCAGAAAGCAACGCACTTAAATTCATCCCTAAAATAGCCTAAAAGGTTCATATTTATGTCTAGACACCCTAGCTATGGAAAGTCCGGAAAATCGGCACAAAAGCGGAATGTATTAAAAAGGTTTGAGCGGGTTGATGTGCTCAAAAAGTTGGGAAAATGGGACGAAAAGAAAAACAAAAAGGTCACGGGGCTTCCTAAAACCCCTGTTATCGGATAGCAAACCCTTGAAATCCCCCATAGAAATTACTTGCGTTAACAGACAAACTGTCTGCCAGATCAAGGAGCCCCATCTTCGGTCCTTTACGGAGTGTGTGCTGGATTTTTTAGCCGTGCGAGGAAGCGCCATTACCCTCCATTTTGTAGACTGCGACACGATTACAAAGTTGCACAGCCAGTACTTTGGCAAACAAACCTGTACAGACTGCATCACTTTTCCTTGTGATGCGCCGGGCGATACAGAGGACTACACGCACCTGGGGGATGTTTTTCTTTGCCCACAAGTAGCACTAGAGTACGGACAGAAACACGCCATTGCCCCCGAGCAAGAGCTTGCGCGCTATTTAATCCATACGCTCTTGCATATAGCAGGCCTAAAAGATGAATCAAAAACAGAGGCACTGCATATGCGCGCTAGGGAGGATGCTTGTCTTCAGCATTTTGCGAAAATACCTCTTGAAACTATTTTTCATTTTTGACAAAAACAGTGTAAACACCCACTGCGAATTTGGGAATCTAAGGGTTTAAGCATAGCCATGTCATTTTTTGTTCCGCTGCTTTTTTTTCTAGGCTCTATGGCTCTTTCTGCATTTTCTAAAGCGCTCCGTTTGCTCGGGCCTATCCAAGCAAAGCAGCTCCTACAAAAACAAACCTTGCGGTTCACAGCGTACATGCAGCATCTGCTGACACATGAGCGCCGAGAGACCTTTACGCTTTTGATGAGTTTCACTAAGTACACCTTTCGCTTGTTATACGCCCTCTCTTTTTTCTTTTATCTACTCTCCTTTCCCTTCCTTTTTTCCTTTACTTCCTGGCCTACCTTCCCTCGAATCGTGCTTATCGTTGTGCTTACCCTACTTTGCGAATTATGCTTTCGCGCTCTTGCAAAATGGAGGCCTACTCTTACTTTTCATATCACTGCGCTGCCCACAACGGTATGCCTTTTACTGCTCACTCCACTGACCTACCCTCTAACACTGCTCCAAAAGCTCCTCCTTTTGAACAAAAAAAAAGCCCATAACCAATCGCAAACGATTAAAAATAAACTCACCGAATGGGTATACGAATCGGAATGGGCAGACTTACTAGAGCCACAAAATAAACACCTGGTGATTGCTATTGCCTCTTTCCAAGAGCGTGTAGTAAGAGAAGTGATGGTTCCCCGAATCCATTTGTTCGCATTGCCAGCTACGCAAACGCTCGGGCAGGTGATAGAAAAATGTATTGAAGAGGGATACAGTCGCATCCCCATTTACGAAAGTAGCATCGATCACATCACCGGCCTTATTCTAACAAAAGACGTGCTACGTTACTGCCATGACGCGGTCAAATCTCCTGACAAGTTAGACACACCTCTAAAAGACTTACTCTCGCCTGTAATCTACACACCAGAAACAAAAAAAATCTCTCAGCTACTACAAGAGTTTCGGCATAAACAAAACCACCTTGCTGTCGTCGTGGATGAGTATGGGGGCACAAAGGGCATCGTTACCATAGAAGATATTTTAGAAGAGTTAGTCGGCGAGATTGACGATGAATATGACATAGACGAAGAGGCCCCTATTTTCCCTATTCCTCAGGAAAATGCCTATATTGTGGATGCAAACCTCTCCCTAATAGACTTAGAAAAACAGCTGAAGATCACCCTGCCTCAACGTCCTGAATACGAAACAATTGGAGGGTATTTATTCTACAAAGCAGGGACTATTCCTCCAAAAGGATGGAAACTACACCTCAACCAAGTGGACATTGAAGTCATAAAGTCAAATGAGCGCACGATTAACCAAGTAAAAATTCACAAATCTGCCGCGCATCAGGCTTGAAAAAGAATCCTTTTTCTGGCATGCTCGCCAGTCAGCCGGGGTGCCTTTACATGCGCGCTACGGCAGTGGGTCTATCTTGTAAAAGTGTATTTTAAGTCTTATCTAGAAAGGGGATTGCATGCGGCGCTCTATTGCTTACACCGAACCTAAGTTCGCCCTTGCTGGGCAACGCAACCATTGGAAATTCGTTTATACAGCGGCAGCCCATTTGCCAAAGGGGGCAAAATTAAAGTTCGATATGCTTTCCAAGGGCAAAGCATATGAATGGGAACTGCCTTCTGTAGCCGACAAGCCCAAAGGAAACATTTTATCTCTCGAGCTTCCCAACCAAGAGATAGCCTTTCCGAAAGCCCTTTTCACCGAAGAAGATCCTTGCGCCACCTACGAATTCACGCTGCCTGTTGAAGTGAAAGCAGAAGAAACACTTATCTTTCATTTAGGATCTCATCCGGAAAAAATTGACAAAGCCCACGGCAACAGAGCCCAATGTTACCTGCAAAGAAAGCGCCCTTTTCGCCTTAGCCTCGATCCAAAAGGAAAAGGAGACTACAAAGAAATAGAGACCTTTAGCATCGACATCAGAGGAAACAAGCTGGCTAATGTTCGCCCCTTAATCCCCTCAATGGTAAGCCGTAACCAACGTTTTGACATCACGCTCCGCTTTGAGGACGAGTATGGCAATCTCACAAACAATGCACCCGAAAACACCCTGATTGAGCTTTCTTATGCACAGCTGCGAGATAACATTAATTGGAAATTGTTTGTTCCGGAAACAGGATTTATCATACTGCCCAACCTATACTTTAATGAAGTTGGCAACTACAGACTCCAGCTCAAAAACCTCTCTACTAAACAGACATTCTTTTCACATCCTATTCGGTGCGTTGATCAGTCCAGTCGCTCTATTTACTGGGGATCTTTCCATGATACGCTGGGCAGGTTCAACCCTATGAAAGAAATAGAAAGCCATTTGCGCTACGCAAGAGATGAAAAAGCTTGGCAATTTTTTGGCCTCTCTCCCTTTGAAACAGATAGCTCTACATCTGAAAACTGGAAAATAGCGCAGCAGCAGATTACAGAATTTAATGAAGAGGACCGATTTTCTGCTTTTTTGGGAAGCCAATGGGTGGGACAGTCTCCTGAGGAAGGAATGCGGCAACTCATCTACTTAAAAGACGCAAAGCCCCTTATTCGGAAAAAAGATACCAAATCGAGCACACTAAAAAAGATTCACCGAAGCCATTCTCCTAAAGAGTTGCTTTCTATTCCTACAATGACCATGGCCAAAGGCATGCACACCAACTTCGAAAACCATTTCGCTGAACTAGAGCCTGTCGTAGAAATTTACAATGCCTGGGGATCGTCAGAGTGCGCAGCTAAGGAAGGAAACCTCTATCCCCACAAAAGCAAAAAGGGGCTAAGCGAAGCAAAAGAAGGCAGCATCCGCGATGCACTCAATAACAACCACCGATTCGGGTTTATCGCAGGAGGACGAGACCACCGGGGACCCTGTGCTCTGCTCAATAAAGATCAGGTAGAGTACACGCCTGGGATCACAGCCATTATTGCTCAATCCCACTCTCGTGACGGCCTTATTCAAGCCCTGCACAAGCGGTCGAGCTTTGCGACAACAGGCGCCCGCATGCTGATAGATTTAGAGATTGCGCAGATGCCAGTGGGTTCCATGCTCTCCACAAAAACAAAGCCAGGGCTTGCCTATAATCGTCACATCCAGGGATATGCGGTAGGAACCGCCCCTCTAAAAGAGGTCATACTCATTCGAAACGGAAAGGTCTATAAAAGCTTTGAACTCGAGGGAGACACATTTGAGTTTACACTAGATGACCAAATGCCTTACAAAGAATGCACACTCCCTACAACAGAAGGAACCCCTTTCATGTACTACTACCTAAGAGCAACGCAAGCAGATAACCATACCGCCTGGGCTTCCCCAATTTGGATAGATTTCCCCGTCTCTGAAACACTGAAGAAAACCAAGAAAAAAACATAGCCCTGAAATGCTACGCTGGAGCGCGCTCTTCTTTGGCAGCCTTATCGTAACAGGCCTCCTTGCCGTCTGCATGCACTTCCCCAAAAAACGCCGCTCGCAAAAGCACTTTAGGTGTGCAACCCCCGAAAAGTGCCTCTGCAAGCCAAAGAAAAAATAACCTAAAGCGGGTTATGCACCCTAACCATTAAAGCTCGATCCTGCTCTGTTGCCTTTCAAGAGCAACTTGCGCAGAAGCGTAATGCCAAGCCCAACACGTCAAACCTACTTTTGCCTTAAGGGCTGCACGAGTCGATACCATTGCGCTGAAAAAATCAGTAAGGTTCTCACTGGCTGACTGCCTTGAAGACTGCACAAAAGCTCTCTGATCTGAATTCAATGCCGACAAAGATCCCTCTGGCAAACTATAAAGAAGTTCTTTAAGCTTCTCAGATGGAACGATCTGCCCTTCCTCCATTTCTTTCACACATAAGTCAAGCGCTTTTTCACAGTTAAGCAGGACTGTTTCGATCTCTGCCTTTGATTTTTTCATCTGTGCTTTGGCCTCTGGGTGTTTATCACAGTATTTGTTGGCTAAAACGGTAATACGATCTTCCCAAGGACTTTTTGCAAAAAGCGTATTGCAACTAAGAAATCGAACAATCGCTTTGAAAGCATTCGCAACCGCTTCAACTACTTTTTTTATTCCATCAACCAACGCTCCACAGCAGCCACCTTCTTTTTTATCTCCAGCCTGCATCTGCTCTGGAACTTGATGGCTAATATAATTTCCAACGCCTGGTGTCATATCTATATCTCCTTTAATTAATTTAAATACGTCATATACGAAAACGGACGCAAAAGCTGGACTTGCAGCTAAATCTGCATGGGCTCCACCCCTTTTGCACCAATTTTCACATACAACAAAGAACTGCTCTCGTTAACTTAGCAAAAAGCCCCAAGGAGATGTTGACTAAGGACTAGGCTTAAAACCATTCTCCCATACCTTTTTAGCTAGGCTCCTCCGAAGAGGAGCACACAAACACCAACAGGAAAGGCAGTCTCAAATACAACACGGCTCCCCTACAAAGACCTTGTGTTCCTGCTTTTCAAAACACAATAAATATCGCTACTATTTAGCAGGCACGCTATTTCTCCAGGCTGTACAAGAAGGTTTGCACTCTTTCTTTAATTAGTCCCTTATTCAATTTTTCCTTACCCAATATACTCGCCTCTAATAATTCCTCGCAGGAACCGGCACGAATGATGCCAGGAAAGCTTGTCTTGCCTTTTTCATCCTCACGCAGATTGACCCTACTTTCCACTTCTTTTACCTTTTCGATTACTTCATTGATTTCTGGTGTCAAGGGACATTCTGAGGCTCCCTTGCTCCGTAATTCTTTCAAGGCAAGTGAGGCGAGCTTTTCAAAGTGTTTGCCAAGCGACTCGGACATTTCCTTTTGAGTGTCCAGAAGCCCTTTCAATCCCTTGTCTTCTTCTTTAGCAACGATCTCTTCTACTTCGGCATCCACCTTCTCTAGTGCTGTACTGCTTGTAAATGATTTGTAAATCGCATTCCATAGATTTACAAAAAGATTCTTCACGAATCGGTATATTTTTTTTGCGATATCTAAAACCGTTTGGCAGCAGCCTTTGTCGTTGTCTTTTTTATTACCTACTGGGTTTGTTTCTTCTCCTGTACGAGTAGGTGGAACATGTGTTTCTCTTGGAAAACTTCCCATGCCAGTATGGAATATGGTACCACTCATAATATGTATCTCCTCTAATTAGTTTTTCTTTGTAATACGGCACTTGCAAAAATTAAGTTATGGGCCTAACATTGCAAGGATTTCCACATCTGAGTCAGATATGGAACGCTAATTTGGAAGAGAATGATAATATTAAGCTTTATTAAAGGGAAGGTGAAAATTACTCTTGAAAATTCCCATACGTTTGGTACTTGCGTGGTATGTTTTGACAGCGCCCTCCTTTGCTCTAGCGCGCGATTGGATGGAGAGTCATACTTTATATCTTGCCAGGCAAGGCTCCCTAGAAAAAGGGATACGCCACTATCAACACCTGGTCAAGGAGCACCAGCAACATAACTTTCCGCTTCTTGAGAGCCTTATTGAAACGTTTTTGCTCCAAGAAATGCAGTCGAGTAAGGAGGACAGACAGGTCCGCGCCCTAGTGGGCCTTAATATTAGCGAAAGGTGGGACAACTTTGCTATTTTGAAAGCGGGTATGAAAAGCCATTTTCCTGGCGTCAAAGCGTTTGCGCTACAAATCTTATCGCAAGTAGAAGATGACCGCTCCCACTTTCTTATCAAAGAAGCTCTGAGCTCTCCTTATCCAGCGATTCAGCTAAAGGCTGCCCATTTTTTGACGCTACGCAAATCTTCGCTAAGCGCTCAATGGATTGAAGGGATTATGCGCCGTTTCCCCGTCGAATTCTGGCCTTGTTTTTCTAAGCTTTTTGCGATTGTCAACACACCAGAGAGCCTAGCTATTTTGCAACAACTCTCCTCGCACCCCTATCTTGCCCTGCGTCTTTCTGCACTCCATGCTGCCGTAGACTGCTATTGTGCTTCCTTCGCCCCCACTTTAAAAGCCGCTTTAACACATTCCAACGAAGCGGAAAGAGAAATCGCCGCTTGGGGCCTTGGCAGCTTTCAAGACAGTAGCATGAATGCCCGTTTAAGACAAATGGCAACAAATGGCACTAACGCAGAAAACTTATCTGCATCTCGCGCGCTCATCGCCCTTGGAGAGGAACAGTGGATCGAAACCATCATTGATAAAGCCAAAAAGCATAATACAAAAGCTATTTTACTTCTTGGCAACCACAAAAAAGGGCTGCCCGTTTTAGAAAACTTACTACAATCAAATGATTTTTCCGTAAAGTTGCACGCTGCGCTTGCCTTACTACAACAAAAAAATGGAGCCGGAATCCAGTCCCTCTACACGGCACTAGAAACAGACTCCTATTTCTTTGCAAGCGCTCCCTCTTTGGGCCAAACGCTGTGCTCTTGGAAAGTTTTGCCCTCTCAACAACAAACCAACCCAGAACTTAGAGAGGCTCTAAAACAAAGCACCTACTTTTTCAAAGAAAATATTTTGATCCAAGCGCTGGAATTACCAAAGCCACAATTTCTTGCTCTAAGTGAACACGTGCTACAAAAAGGAGATCGCGCCCTCATCTCCCCTTTGATGCACCTACTAGAAGCAACTGCTTGCGAGGAAGTGGTCCTTTTGCTCGAAAAGTACGCACACGCCTGGGATAACCTCTATGCTAAACTCCACTGCCAACTGGCTCTCTTTCGCTTAGACAAAGGCGCGCTTTATGAAAACAGCTTGCTCTCTTATATGCAAACGCACCAAAAAAATATTATTTTAAACCTCTCCCCCAAGCCAGATAAAAAATCTACAAGTAGCTCCCTCTTTTCTTTAGAAGAGCAAACCGCACTTTTATACGAAATCTATGACACGCTTGCAAACCTACATACAGAAAAATCCGTCCACATCTTGCTAAATGCTTTACTTGATGCGCACCCAGATAATCGAGCTATCATTGGAGGATTTTTACTGAAAACCATCCAATAATGACTCGCTTACTCTTTTTTCTTTTTTTCACATTGCCGGTTTTTGCAGCGCAACGTCTAAAAGTGGATATCAATGCTCCCGTCTATAAAGAAGGGGTACTCACAACAAACCATGGCGCTGTCATCACAGGGGAAGATTTTTATTTACAAGGAGAGCACGTTACCTATGTTCGCACACAACAAAAGCATCAGGTAACTGCACATGGTAACTTACTGCTTCTCTATAAAGGCTATTTTTTTGTTGGAGAGGAATTGGAATACGATTTTCAAACAGAAGAAGGAAAGGTGCAAAATGGCAAAGCCAGTGACGGTCTGTGGATTCTTGGCAGCCGAGAAATATATCTCCAGAAAAATAGCTACTTTATCCACCAAGGATACATGACCCTTAGTGAAACACCGCAAATTTGCTGGCAAATCACAGCGCAAACGATCCATTTGCTTCCTAAAAGCCATGTACACGCAAAAAAAGTACGGTTTCGTGTAAAAAACGTTCCCCTTTTAGCCCTGCCCTCTTTTAAAACCACCTTAAACCAGCCGAGCTCCCCTATACGCTACGCACTAGCATGGGAAAGCGGACTTGGTCCTAAACTTTCCATGCGCTATACACTCTATTCTTGGAAAAATTTCAACGTGGTAGGGCGTTTAGATTACCGCATTGCAAAGGGCGCTGGTATCGCCCTCGAAACCGACTATAGAAAAAAAAATCACAATCTAATTACGGAAAGTTACTTAGCAAGAGATGTGCACCCTAATGCAAGAAAACGAGATACTATACAGTGGCACTACCGGCTACATGGAAAATACGACGCATTGCTTCACGAAAAAACCACATTAAAGGCAAGCTTTGACAAGCTTTCCGACCAAACCATGCCAAGCCATTTTCCTTCTCCTTGGTTTGAACTTCGCCCTATGAAGCCAACAAAACTCTCTATCGACCACACCGAGAATCAGTGGCGCGGTAACTTGACAGTCCATCCAAAGGTAAACTACTTTCAGGGGATAAAAGAAGAGCTGCCCTCTTTGTCACTTAACGTAAAAACCCTCAAAAGCCAAAGCCTCCCCCTATTTTTTCAAAACAGTGCAAACTTTTCCTACCTATACTATGATCATGCCCACGCAGTGCAAAAAGTGGTACCTAACTTCAACGCTATCCGCTTTCGAAGTGAGCACCGACTCTTTTACCCTGTACACTTAAAAGGGTGTCAGCTCACACTTGAGTCCAGAGCAAACGTCGCACTGTATTCGAATAGTCCAGCACAAAAAAGTGCGGAGCAAGCTTTGTTGCAAATTGGGGGACATGTAGAAAGTTATTTAGCGCGCACGGGCCCTATCACCCACGCCATTCAGCCCTACGGGTCTTATCATACGGTCGCTTCCATAAGATCTACTCTTCCCTTTATTTTTGACATTTATGATGCCCAAAGCACTTTTCATAGAGTGCAAGCAGGCGTGAAACAAACTTTCTCTGGCGCCACTCATGCCTTTGGTATCACATCTAGCGTGATCGGATTTTTTGGCGCTACCCCTTTTCACACGTTTATTCCAAAAGGACAGCTAAATTGGACATGGACGTCCCCCTCTTTTGCTTTAAGCTCTCAAAATCAATGGAATTTTAATGAACAAAGTCTGGATCATAGCAATATAGAGCTCTCTTGGACCTTCTCTGCCAATGCCGCCTTTGCTGTTGCTTTTCTACATCGGGGCCCCTTTGATTGGAGGCAAAGCAGCCCTGACAGTGTTGTCATGCAAATGACCCGATCTATCGATCAGCTCCTCGATTCCCCTCTATCGGACAACCGCAATCTTGCCCTCGCTAAACTGCAGCTGCGTCTGACTCCCACATGGATCGCGCGCCTACAGACACACATTGGGTGGGGAAGAAAGCAGGCCCCTTGGTACTACGAAGCCAAGGTAGACGTGCTACACCAATTGACCGCTTCATGGCGACTCCGTTTCACTGGGATACGTACCCAAACAGATATTCGAGGGGCTATTGGCATTGAAGCTATTGCAAGCCCTTAAGCCAGCTGTTTTTTTTTGATCGACAAAAGGAGAGGTTTTGCCAGTTGACGCTGTCTTTTAGACAAGCGGTCGATAAATAAAACCCCATTGAGATGATCGTTTTCATGCATAATAATACGCGCTTTATAGCCACTGTACCTCTTTGTGAAGGTGTTGCCTTCCAAATCAAGGGCGGTGACAGAAATGGCTTTTGGTCGCACTACACAAGCAGAAAAACCAGGGATAGAGAGACACCCCTCTTCTCCCTCCTCTTCCTCTCTACTCGGGGCTGAAAGGACAGGATTGATGAAGACCTCAGCAGTAGGCCGACTTTCCCCTTCTTGATAACAAACGACAAAAAGACGAAGCAGCTGGCCCACTTGAGGGGCCGCAAGACCCACTCCTCGACCACTTTCTAGCATCGTCTCTACCATATCTTCTACAAGCTGCCTTATTTCGGGCGTAATCGCTTTCACAGGATGGCTTTTCTGACGAAGACGCTTGTCGCCATAATAAACCAGACGCCTCACCTACGTCTCCTCAATAACAGTCTTTTCCCCTTTATACACAGCTGACCTACCAAGGCGCGCTGTCCATAAGGAAAGCGCAATACAGAGGAGCATAAAAATACCCGCTAGATAAGCGGTAAACTTTTTTAAAACAGCAGCAGTAGATGTTCCAAAAACAGAGTCACTGCTGTCTCCTCCAAAAGAAGCGCCCAGTCCCAGGCTTTTGCTCTCTTGGATCAAAATCACTGAGCACAGCAAAACACACACAATCACAAACAAAAACAAAAACACATAAAAAATAGATGTCATAACCTCACTGCCTCAACAATCTGAATAATTTCAACAAAAGAATCTACCTTTAAAGACGCACCCCCAACCAAAAACCCTTCAATCTCTGGCTCTTGAATCAGGCCTTTGGCATTACCCGAGCACACAGATCCTCCGTAAAGGATGCGCAAAGGAATATTTTCAAAGTGAGAGCGGACAACACTGCGGCAAAAGGCATGCAGATCGCTTACCTCTCGAGCATCAGGCACCTTTCCGGTCCCAATTGCCCATACGGGCTCATAAGCAATCACCAAACGGCTTAGCTCCTGCATCTCTAAGCATCCCAAAGCACCCACAATCTGCTCTTGCAGCACTTCCCTTGTCCGTTTTTGCTCTTTTTGTTCAAGCGTCTCTCCAACGCATAAGACAGGCACCATCCCCTCTTCAACCGTTCGTTTAAGCTTGGCGTGTACCTCAAGGCTAGATTCCCCGTAGTGGAGCCGCCTTTCTGAGTGCCCGACCAAGACAAATTCCGCTCCTTCCGCTTTCAGCATCGTCGCAGAAATCTCCCCAGTGTAAGGTCCACAAACGTGCTCCGACACATTCTGTGCGCCCAAAGCCACCTTCCCATTTGCCACCATAGAGCCCAAGCGAATAGCCGTGTAGGGAACCGCCAGCCCAGCAACAATACCCTGGTGCTTGCACACGCGAGCGGAAAGCGCTTTACTAAGCTTTTTTACAAAATCTTCCGCCTCGCGAGCGGTCTTGTGCATCTTCCAATTGCCAACTACGAGTAAAGAGTCCATGGCGCTCATTATAACTATCTTGGGATTTTAAATGGAGGGAGATTTTTTCAAATGTTGTGAAAATAAAACTTTCCGCTATACTTCCAGCTCAAGCAAAGTAAGGAGACAGCCGTGCAGGTAGATCAGGAAGTAGAAAAGGGACACGTCCTCTCCGTTTCCCAACTAACAGCGCTACTCAAGCAATCTTTAGAAAAACACTTCCCTTTTGTGCAGGTCTGTGGGGAAATTAGCAATCTCCGTTCTTCGTCTAGTCACCTCTATTTTACGTTAAAAGATGCAAACGCTCAGATCAGCATCGTCGCCTTTCGGTATGAAAGGACGCAAAACCCCCCTATCAAAGACGGCGATGAGGTTGTCATAAAAGGACGCTTGAGCCTATATGAAAAACGGGGAAGTTACCAAATTATAGCGCAAGCTATTGAATTTAAAGGACTTGGAAATTTACTTTTAGAACTTCACCATCTTAAAGAAAAACTGGCAAGCCTTGGGTGGTTCAATGCAAGCCACAAGAAACCCTTGCCTAAATACCCCAAAACTTTGGGCGTCGTGACAAGTCCAACGGGGGCGGTTATTTTTGATATTCTGACTGTACTGAAAAGACGTATGCCGGGATTTCACCTCATTCTCAACCCTGTTAAGGTACAAGGAATAGGGGCCGCCAACGAGATCGCTCAGGCAATTGAATTTTTTAATTCTCACTCCCTAGTAGATCTCATTATCGTAGGCAGAGGGGGTG
>JAUIKQ010000097.1 GCA_030430655.1 Chlamydiia bacterium | reverse complement strand
AAGCAAAAGCAGTGTTGGTAAAGAAGTTTGTTTATTCTGCAGAAGAACCTTTGCTCTCAACCGTAATGTTCTTTTTGCAGCAGGGTATCTCCAAATGTTTTTTTGAAAAGTCATCAGTTCTTTGCCTTTCTCGCACTTTGCAGCACTAAAGCGAAAATACGTATTGCCATCATTTGTGTAACAGCTCAGCTCTGCCTCGCACGTAGCGCTATTTTGCAACAGCTGATGTAGCTCCTCTCCGGTGATAATACCTTCCAAAGGGGAGACCGTTTCTTTCATTTGAAACACAAGCTCCTTTTTCTCCAAAGGCTTTTGAGCGAGTGCTTCTTCGATCCTTTCTGTATGCGCTAACACTATCTGCTTGCGAGAGAACTGGTCCACTTTATAACGAACCGTGTCCTCTAGTCGATCTAAACAGGCTAAGGGATCCATTCCCTCTTCATACATTGGCGCAATAGCGGGGAAACTATTTTTTAACAAAGCAAAGTGGTCTTCTGATGTTTGCCAATCCCACATCTCTTGCATCCCAACTAAAACCATTAGCTCTTCTAACTTTACCTGTGCGACATCCACGGTGAAACGGCGCTGCACAAGCTCGCCCCTACGGGCCTCCACCTCCTCTAAGGAGAGAAAAGGTGCTGTTAGCGACAAGAGGTTTTCCCCTCGATCTTTTTGGGCAACCACACTATCCAGATACGATTGCAGGTTGAGAAAATCCTGAAAATGCTTCAACTGTAAAGAGGGAGACAGAGCATATGTCTCTAAGTTTACACTTGCAGCTGCATATTCATAGAACAGTTGGTAAGGTAAAGGATCAAGAAAAATAGAGCGCTTATGGTCTTCAAACAGCTCTCGCACAAGAAGCACCTTTTGCCATACCTCCACGCACTCCCTTTCAGTCAAACCTAAACGTTGCATTTGGCTTGCAATCAATGCTTCCAACGCATCTTGGTCTATTTCTCCGTAGTGCTCCTTTATATTTTTTCGCGCTTTAGCATAAAGATCAGCGCATGCTTGTGCGCTTGATACCTCGTATCCTTTCTGTTTTGCAAAAATAGCGCCATTATGGATAAATTGGGAAACAAAATCGAGAAAAGTCGGACCAAACCAATCACTCACATCACGCGCATTAAAAAGGGTCAATCTAGCATCGCGAAGGAGCGGGTCTTGCAATTTCAACTGGTTGCACTGCAGCTCAAGATAACGCCTCACTAGGTGGGGGGGACATTTGGCTTGGGCAAGATAAAGATCGGACAGCAAGGCAAAGGTTTCTTGATCAAAAGGTTTTTCTTGCTTTGTGTAGGTACGGAAGCTATCCAGCAATCCAGGGCTTAAGTAGCCCCATATGTTTTCAACTGCTATGAAAGGCACTTTTGGATGCGCATAGGGAAGGAACATTTTTTGCCTAGCATGCACCTTCTCGAAGCTCGCTACCAAAGAAGGGAAATAGGCATCTACAAGAGATTTTCCTATGACAGAGCCAAGAATAGTACGGCGAATAACGCCATCGTTAAAAAAATTAGGAAGCTCTCCCCTGTCTACCATAGCGCTATCGAAAACATCTTGAGCCAAAAAGCGGCTAATGCGATGAATCTCAAGTCGCCTCATTGAACTTTTATCTATTGCCTTTCCGATTTCTTTATCTTCCATACCAGATGGCGAAATCGTCGACTGCGTCCCAAAAAAAGAAAAGGAAACAACAATAACCACCGTTACAATAATAAAGAAAACTTTTTGATATTTACGTAAAAACCTTAGCATACTTCCACAAGGGCTAAAAATTTAAGATAGCGACGCAAGAGAGGATCCCAGCGCTGCCTAAAACCTGCCTGCGACCTGCTTACAAGCAGAGGACGCCCGCGCCAATGCCAGCAAAAGCTACCTCTCGATTGCTTAAGGCTACCTTGCGACAGCCCCAGATTTTAAACTTTAGTCTAGGAGAAAGTCAACAGGGAAAGCACAACAAAGAGCACTTCGCTTTCCCCATGCACGCTTGCTCGACGTTTAAGAGCAAAACCGCCTTTTAAACCTCAGATCTTTCTTGCTCTTCTTCGAAACACAGAGAATACCAATGATGGTCCTCGGGGTCTACAGTTTTCGGATCGCGTAGCCATGCTGCAAGATCCTTAGGAATCCGAAATGGGGAGAAAAACGCTGCCTTCGCAGCATTCAAACGCAGCCGAACCAGTCCTTGATTCAGCTCTTCCTTCTTGCGAACGGTAGAAGCCAGCTCCTCGTAAACCCTCTTTGCGACTGTCTCCGCTGTTTTTTTAACATCAACCTCTTTTTGCTCAGCAGTAGAAGGCGTTTTCGCTTGCTCTTCTAGCTCACTTAGCAACTGTGCAAACGCAACACGCACTGCACTGATCTCTGCCTCAGATATCAAGGGCATCCGCATCATCTCCACTTATAAGGTCGTTAAATCTTCCATTCTGATCTCTCTTGGTTAATATCGCGACTACTCTTTTTCATTTGCCATTTCTCTGAAATAAAGTTTTTTTTCGTGAAAGGTCTTTTTGATCAAGCTTTCTCTTCCGATTTTTTCAACAAAACCTTTCTTTGCAGAACAGATCAGCTACTATTCCCCCTTTATCACTAAGCTCAGTTGGTGATTAGAAAGTTAATTGACTTATCTCACATACAAAGTTTGATTAGAATGCAACGAGCTTGAATACACTGTTCATCAGTTCTAAAAAATCCAAGCAGCTTAGTTTGCATTGAATGTATATACAAATTTGGTTAAGTAAACCTCAAGAAATCAAAAAAACTTTGACCTAATACTCGTTAAGTCGCTAACATCTTTTCCCACAAACCAATACAAACTTCGAGGAGGAGAAAATGAGCATCCTTAACTCCGTTCGGTACCAATGTCGCACTTTTGACTCCACCTACTTATTCCAAGTCAAAAATGAAGGAAGTCTTACCTTAAAAATCCTTGATCTTTCCCAAAAATGCCTTTTCAAGAGGGCGTTTTCTTCTCAAGACTTGGGTCTTTTAAGGATAGATCAAATTCTTGCAAAAGGAAATTTCACAATGGTTTTAGAAAAACTGGTAGAAACACATCTACTTCCTGAAGAACATCTCCTGCCCGTCCCCAAAGAGATCACACAAAAAACTTGCGAAAAAATTCTCCAGCAAACGATTGATCAATTTAAACCCAAAGTTTTTGTAGCAAGAAGAGAAATCGAAGGGTTTAGTTGCCCACTAACCCTAGAAATTTTTCGAGAACCAGTCATGGATGAACACGGGCACACCTTTGAAAAAAGCGCTATTGAAGAGTATCTTAAAAGGAAAAACGCGTGTCCCATCAGTCGACAACCGATTCACTCCCTCACCCCTAACCGCTTAGTTCAGCAAAACATAGAAGAATGGCAAAAACAAGATCCCATTCCTAACTTTTCTTTGTTTCAAAAAGAAAATCCTAAACTTGCAAGCACTAATCTACAAATGGCCCAAACTTATGTCGAAGAAAAAGAATATAGAGAAGCCGCAGAATTTTACGATAAAGCCTTTCGATATACAAGAAATTGGTCTGATTATGTAGGATTACCCGCTTTATTTGAAAAAACACAAGAAACAGAAAAAGCCACCCTTGCTTATTTATACCTAGCGCACTACC
>JAUIKQ010000016.1 GCA_030430655.1 Chlamydiia bacterium | reverse complement strand
AAAATACTGACTGAAATTTCCCGACAAGGTGTTCCCTGTATGACCGTCGTCGCTCCACCGAAAAGCTCTACTCGCAACACGATTCCTAAGCTTCCTTTTTTCTTCCTGGCTGTGATTTGCTGGCTCGTCATCGACTTTATTGGTAAAAAAATAAGGTTACTCAAGGCATAAAAACTTATCGTCTGAATTTCAGGTTTCAAGAGAACAACAAAAGTCCTCCACGACCTCCCAAATTCAATCAATGTTTTTTGTCCTGACGTCTATAAACAGCTGCTTTTGCAAGCAAAAAGCAGTATGGACGCTTTAGCTAAAAAGGCTCATGTCTTTTCTTTGTCGCGGATTAAGGCATAAAGCAGACGATCTCTTAATTGACCTTTATGTAAGATGCAACTTCTCAGATAGCCCTCTTGGCTAAAGCCATTATTCTCTAAAACCCGTCCAGACGCGAGATTACTTGGATCGACATAAGCCTCAATACGAATTATATCCAAGTCTTGAAACCCAGATTGGATCGCTTTAGCAATAGCCTGAGTCGCTATTCCCTTTCCCCAATGTTTACGGGCCAACACGTACCCAAGCTCTGCCTTGCATCTGTAAGCCTGTTTTCCCTGATCTAGGGTGATAGATCCAACAGCGCGCCCATCTAAACAAATAGCTTTAAACCAAGGATGATAGGCAACCACATCGGTAAAAAAACGCTCTGCTTCTTCGATTGATGTGTAGCTGCTCCATAACAGATACTGCGTAACTGCATTGTCGGTCGCCCAAAACATAAAATCATGAATGTACGTGAGATGAAGTGGAACCAAGGTCACCCTGCGTGGATGAATCATGCCAGTAGAAGGTGCCATAAGACTTATACTTGAGTATCTACCTGCTTTTTTTATCAGACGCAAGATAGGATATATAGAAAATAATATGAATGCAAGAACCCCATATAATGTGATATCGAGAGTAGCTGATGAAACTACTGCGCCACACCTAGAGGTGACTACTCCCTCGCCTAAAGGCGAAGACTTTAAGAAAGCGACAAAATTTCTCCACGGCCACCCAAATTAAATGAAGGTTTTTTTGTCTGGCTTCCACAAACAGCTATCTTAAGATAGCCAGAATCGATACCCCTAACGGTACGATATCCAAGGTTTTTCAACCAGCGGATCCGGATCAAAAACAATTTTTATACCAACTTAGGGTAGGCCCTGCCTTAAAATTTTGAAGATGAGCCTGAACATGATATTTTTTATTGCATACCGCTTCAGCAGGAATTGCTAGTTCAGATGTAGAATGCTTGAAGGATAATTCACAAGGCCAGTAAACTTACTCGCCTATTAACTCTAATGCTCGGGTGGTGGAATGGTAGACACAAGGGACTTAAAATCCCTTGGGAGAAATCCCGTGAAGGTTCGAGTCCTTTCCCGAGCAACATTGTATTACAAAGACTTAGATTGAATAAGTTTTCAATTTTGAGTTTCCAGAAAATCCAAATGGCACACTCTCAGATGACAAATACGGATACTCGATGTAAAATTCGTAGAATGGGGTTAAGTGATTTAGCTGCCGTTTCGGCAGTTCATACACTGTCTTTTTCCAGGCAGCTAAACTCTGAAGAATGGATACTATGCAATTTTAGAGCTTATCCAAGAATTAGAATTTTTGTTGCTCAAGCCGATAAGAATATTGTTGGATACATTCAATGGGTAGAGAAAAGTGGGTTCAGAAAGGAAGTGGTCTTGGAACTCGAGCAAATTGCAGTTTTGCCTAAATGTAGAAATCAAGGGGTCGGCTCTTATCTGATTGACTCATCATTGGCTTTAGTTAAAGAAGAATTAGCACAGAGAGAGGCTGTTTTAAAGCATATTGTGGTTACAACTAGGACAGATAACGATGCGCAAAAAATCTATAGAGAAACCTTAAATGCTTCAGTTGAAACAACTATTTCGGATTTATTTTCGGCAGATGAAGTCATCATGATTGCAAGAGATATTTCAACAAAGGCTAAAAGCATTGGTAGATGGGAAAAGAGTAGTCGATAAGCGTACGTTTGTTGTTCTTTGGATATTGTGTGTCATTGGGTCATGGTCTGTGCTCCCTTATGTGCAGTACTTGAGTATTGTTCCTTCCGAGGTCTCATTTGCTAAAATGTTTTTACTGGCTACTGCCCAGTCAATAATATTTTTCGGAATCATTTGTTGGCTAAGTTATCTGCTTGTTCCCCAAACCAACTTATTCCCTTTTGTGGTCGATAAGCCTGCAAAAAGAAATGTTTATCCAGGAACGCTTGCGGGTATTGCTGTAGGGTTCATCATTTATTTGCTAGATATAACATCGTTTAAAAGTTCCCTCCTTTCTGGAGCTCATCCACCTGCTTGGGCTGGTTTATTAGCATCGTTGTATGGTGGAATGAATGAAGAGGTCCTGCTTAGATTATTCTTGTTTACCTTGGTCTATTTCCTTTTTAGAAGAATTTTCAAATTTAAATTGCAAAGTCGCATGACTTTTCTATGGATTACCAACGTGATTGTGGCAATTATTTTTGGACTTAGTCATTTGCCAGCAGCCTTTAAACTCACACAGCCATCTTCGTTTGAAGTTTTTCGAGTTCTTCTGTTGAATGGTATTCCTGGAATTGTATTTGGGTGGCTTTATTGGTCGCAAGGATTATGGGCAGCTATGACTGCTCATTTTGTGACAGATTTAGTTGTGCATGTAATTGTAGTTTAGATAATGCTTCATTGAGAACTTTGCTTCTGTGAACTCTTGTGCCTTTTGCTTTAAGAAGGTGATTCAATGATATGCCTGTAGTCAGGAGCTCTTCTTGTTTTTCTTGAGAGCGGATAATCTCACGTCCATTAGAATCATAGATGACGCTGTGACCACGGAAAATTATTCTAAATTTTTATTCATAACTAATTGATTATCAATAGGATGCATTAGAAATAGCAAGACTTTGCCTTCGAATTTTTTGCATCAATGTCATAAATTTTATAACATTGGTGTATGGGCAATCAAAGTCAACTATTTGGTGTGGCAGACCGTCAGCAAGGCTTTTTTACAGCCAAACAAGCAGAGGAGGGCGGCTATAAGCGCTCTAATAGGGGATTTATCATCTTAGGAGATATCCAATACAAGATCGAGCAGACTTGTGCTTTGGACGTTAAGGAACCGAAGTAGAAAAGGAAGATACCAAAAGTGCCATGGAAAGAAACCCGCTTACTGAAATTTTAATGAGGCGCATTCCATGGAGACGTTTTTTCAATCAACCACAGATTTCCGCAGAAGTTTGGAAGCCAAATTAAAGAATCTTGCAGGAGAAAAAACTTCACGAGCCAATTAGAGGTTGATCTACTGCTTTTGTTAATGGTAATGAGGTCAGGGATTAAAGATGACAGCGAAAGAACTCCAAGATTTAAAGAATGTGGGCAAAGCCACTTTGGCAGATTTGCACTTGCTAGGCATTTATTCTGTGAAAGAGCTTTCTTCTCAAGATCCTACTGAGCTTTTTCATAGAATGGAAAAAAAGAGCGAACGCCGGCAAGACCCATGCGTATGGGATGTATTTGCTGCTATTATACATGAAGCCAGGACTGGGGAGCGAACAGCATGGTGGGAGTGGACAGCTAAAAGAAAAAATTTACAAAAAACCGGTAAACTTAAGCATCTTAATTTATCCAATAACTGTCCATAACCACGAAGAAATCGTGTTCGAAGAGAGATAAACAAAAGTTGCTAAATGACAGGATACATCTGAGACTGGAAAGGCTTTTTCTGTATTGTGAGCTCAGCAAGACCTATTAAGGTTGCTTTTGCTCGCCGAATTACTGACTCAAAAAGGGGTAATCAACGATCAATCGGTTTTGTTTGGGCTGGAACCCATAACCTTTTTTCAATCAGAGGGAAAGATAGAACCCCCTCAGGAGATATCGCCTGCTCGATTTCATGCGTCCTAGACACTCTCACAGTTAAACCGCGCTGACTCTCACTTTTATGTCGCGCAAAACATGCTATCGATTGGCTCCTCAAAATAGGAAAAATTCATCTGTTAATTTCTGCAGGATTTACCGTTTTGCGATAAGGAGAAAGCAGAAAGCGGAGTCAACTGCGAAACACTAAGTAAAAATAGCCAGGCAAAGAGAACTGAGTAGAGGAGGGGGTGGGTCAATTTTTAACCGTTGAAAGAACAAAAAGTGGATCAATTTTCAGCCGGTGTTGACATCCAAGACAGATTTTGCGCATGCTGTTTTTTCCGTGCTCATGCTAACATCTGATCCGTTTGAAGGATTACAGGGAGTAGTCAAGTGAAAAAATGGATTTTTTTTAATATGACCTTAATGGTTTGTTTTACGGTAGTTAAATTATCATCAGAGGAAAATGTGTCGCATGATGTGCCTAGTAATATAAGTCATGGCAGCCAAACTTATGGCAAAGAAACGGTTGAAAAAGTCCAAGCGAATGGACTTGTCAAACTAAATGGCACAAAAGTCACAAAGCATTTACAAGTCAATGGAAGCCTAAAAGCAGAAAATGCTCAGATTGAAGAGATGCAAGTCAATGGACAGGCAACTCTTGATCATTGCCTTATCAAGCAAAAAAGCAATGTTTGTGGAGCGCTTATCGCGACAGACTCAAGGTTTGAAGATGAGCTATCAATCTCGTCTGAAAGAGCCGTTTTTGATGCATGTGAGCTGACATCTCTGCATATTTTGCGAGTTAGAGGATATTGTGGCGTCCAGGTTGTGGAACTGAAGGCAAAAACAAAGATTGACGGTCCTATTACGTTTGATGGTGGTAAGGGAGAGGTCATTGCTGATTCAGATACCAAAATTTCAGGCAGGGTTATCGGAGGAAAAATTCGAAAGTAAGCATGCACGCCATACCGCTCTCCAAGGACATTCGCAAATCTGTATCGTAGGTATTGTTCACAAATCGAGACGCCCTGCACTGCCCTTTAATCGCCCTAGCTCTTGAGGATTTTCTCAAGCAAAATACAGCGATAAAAGTTGCACGGACTCTTCTGATTTTCTTACCACCTCTCAAGGCTCTTCCCTAAGTGCTTATTCAAGTTTACTTCAATAACCTACCGTGAATCGACATGTTATTCAAGTGTAATTCAATATCAAGGGGGGGGGGTTACTACACAGTATATTAATTTTTTGAAAACCTTGGGTGGGATGATCTCTGTGAGAGGGCCGAAGGGACGTCTGCGGGACACCACTGGTCAAAAAACGACTAAAATTGACAAAAGCAGGCGCGAACTGGGGTCTGTGGAACGAACTGTGTAAACAACTAAGGATGGGGAGCAAATAACCTCCCCCTCAAAAGCAAAAAAAATCTATGATATTCACGACGTCATAGATAAAGAAAGGAGTGTTTACATGGAAAAAGAAGCAAAATTTGACCTCAATGAGGAGCTTAAAAAGTGCAAAACAATAGCGGACTTAACAGGCAAGGATGGGCTTTTTAAGAAGCTGCTTAAGCAAATGATTGAGGGGGCTCTTGAAGGGGAGATGGAGTCTCATTTAGGATATATAAAAAGCAGTCCACAAGGCCATTTAAGCGGGAATAGTCGTAACGGCTATAATAGCAAGAAGGTTAAAAGTAACGCTGGTGAAATAGATCTTGAGGTACCTCGCGATCGCAAAGCCAGCTTTGAACCTCAGTTGGTAAAGAAGCGGCAAGTAGATATCCGAGAATTTGACGATAAGATTATATCGATGTACGCCAAAGGGATGACAACTCGGGATATTCAAGATCATATTGAAGAAATCTATGGGGTAAGTTTGTCTGCTAGCGGGGTATCAAATATTGTCCAAAAAGTGCAACAGATAGCGATAGAATGGCAAAATCGAGACCTGCAAGCAATATATGCAGTCGTTTATTTTGATGCTGTGCATTACAAAGTCAGAGAAGATGGTAAAGTGGTGAGCAAGGCAGCCTATGTGGCTTTAGGGATAGATATTGAAGGGAAAAAAGATATTCTGGGAATTTGGATAGGAGAGGCAGAAGGTGCAAAATTCTGGTTGAGAGTGATTACCGAGCTGCAAAATCGCAAAGTAGAAGATCTCTTGATCGCATGTGTGGATGGGCTCAAAGGGCTGCCTGAAGCTATAGAATCAATATTTCCAAAAACAGACGTACAGCTTTGCATTGTTCATATGATCAGGAATTCAATCAAATATATTCCAAATAAGCAAAGCAGAGAGTTTATAACCGATTTGAAATCAGTGTATACAGCTATAACGGAAGAACAAGGCCGTAGTCATTTAGCAGAATTAGAAGAAAAATGGGGAAAAAAATATCCGTTATCTGTACAATCTTGGGTCAAGAACTGGGGCCGTGTATCGACGTTGTTTTGCTATCCGGAAGCCGTGAGAAGGATGATTTACACGACAAACGCTGTCGAGTCGCTGCACAGGCAGTTTAGGAAGGTGACTAAAAATAGATCGGTGTTTCCCTCGGACGATGCCCTGCTTAGAATGCTATATCTAGCAGCTCGGGATATCACCAAAAAGTGGACGATGCCACGCTGGAATTGGCAAGAAATTATATCCCACCTTTCACTTCATTACGAAGACCGGGTTACGAAAAAGCTGGGGATGTGATTACAGTGTTTACACAGTTGAGTGCACAGACTCGAGTTGAATGCTAGTCCCTATTTCCCAATACAGCTTGATGAGTTCGTGATTAACAGCTAAGGCGGCTTTTACCTGAGAGGTTAAGATTTTTTCTTTAATCTCTTTGAAAAACGCTTTGTATTCTTTCAGGTCTGTGGTTTGAGCTTTCAGGGTTGTAGTAGATGGCATTTTATTCTCTTTGTGTAAGCCGAGGAGTGTAGCATAAAAATCTCAAAAATCAAGGAAGTTTTACTGCAGTTTCGTTCAGTCTAGTGCGTAAATAGTGCGTAATTTGGCTCTACGCAGTGGAATTTTTGCGTGGAAATTCCGTATTGCATGTCACTAAAAACAAAAGGCTTCAGTCGTGAAACTGAAGCCTTAAAATTGATTGGAGGTGCAGAGATAAGTTCAGAACTTTTCAGTGGGAGAAGTTGCATGACTCTCTTCTTCGATTAAATTCTTTTGAGCCTCTATTGCATGTTTAATATGTTTATCAAAATCTGACTCGAACAGGCGGTCTTGTACAACTCGATATTTCTCAAATTCGCTTTCAGCGAAAGCCTTAGCCACTTCTTTGCTGACTTTTCGGGGGTTATCTAGGATATCCCTTTCATTGAACTGTAAAAAAGCATTCAGCTTCTCAGCCCAATCTTTCATGGTCATAGGAATGTTTCTCGAAGCTCTATCCTCAGCATAATCAAGATACATAGTTACAAAGCGATCAAGTGATTGTAATTCAGCTTTAGTAAGATAATTTTTTGCAATAGTGACGTCGGGTTTAAGGATTTTTCCTTTAGGAGCATTTTTCCAGGTAGTTAACCCCATTTTTTTCTTTTTGCTATCTGCACGTTCGAGTATTAATTCAGCAGCAGTATGACCATGAATAGCAAAGTGAAGCTTATTCTGTACTTCAGCAAAAAATGCCTGTGTAATTTCGGCTTTCGAATCATAATCCATTGCTGTTGCGTAGATGTCTGTAATCTTTTGATAAAATCTTCGCTCACTTGCTCGGATTTCTCGAATTTCTTCAAGCAGATTATCAAAATATGCTTTGTTGAAAAATGCGCCATTTTTTAAACGTTCTTTATCAAGAACGTATCCACGAATAGCAAAATCCCGCAAGACATCTATAGCCCACTGTCTAAATTGAATTGCGCGAGTTGAATTCACTCTAAATCCTACTGCGATGATCGCATCAAGATTATAAAATTCAACGTTTCTCGCTACCTCACGACTTCCTTCTTTTTGAACTATTCGGAAATTCCGAATAGTTGCCTCCTTATATATCTCATTTTGAGTGAATAAGTTAGATAAATGTTCATTGATTGTTGGAACAGAAACCTCGAATAAAGTACTCATTAATTTCTGTGTGAGCCAAACAGATTCTTCAACTACTCGAACTTCGATGCTGTTTTCTTTTGCTTGCCCTGTAAAAATCAAAAATTCAGCAGTACTATTACGGATATTGGCTCTGCGTTCTCCACTCATGCAACCCTCAGATAATCTATCCTGAGAATCATATGTGAATTTTGAAATAAAAAAAAGCCGAGAAGAATCTCGGCTTTGTCTTTTTGGAGGTGGAGAGAATCGAACTCTCGTCCTTAGTAAACTCCATATAAACCACTACATGCTTAGCTCCTGAGAAAATTATAGGTCAACCCTGCTAGCAGAAGCACTACTGGGGATTGATACCACCTCTTCTTTATCTCGAGACACTTGCAGAAAAGGTCATGACAAATGCTCACACCAAGTAAAGTGGCGATAGAGAAAAGGCCCTTGGTCCAGCCCTTGCCTATCGGCTACAGTAAACGGGTTAGGTTTATGCAGCTAGTTGCTCTTGCTGAGACAATGCCCCAGGAAAAGCGACGACTTTAGATTTGCCGTTTAATATATTTACCGGATGATTTAGGAGGCCAACCGCTATCCTCCGCATGCAATCTATACTTCTGTCCCTAAGTCGAAACCATTACACCCCCAGGTAGCTCAACTGCCCCCATTCTACACCAACAGTTAATTTAAGGACAAAATTTTCTAGGAACCAATTATCTTTTCTCTATAGAATGGGTGGCTATGGTTATTCAGCTAGTGTGTTGTTATGTTCGGTATTGATAAAGACGGTTTTCCTGAAAAAGAAGCGCGTATTAGAAAATTTTGGAGGGAAGCTAAAATATTTCAGCGCTCAATGGAAAGAAGGAAAGGGGAGAAGCGTTTTGTCATTTATGATGGTCCCCCTTTTGCTACAGGATTGCCCCATTATGGACATTTGCTTGCTGGAACTATTAAGGATGTGATTCCACGCTACAAAACGATGAAAGGGTACTATGTCCCCCGTCGCTTCGGATGGGATTGCCACGGCTTGCCTGTGGAAAACGAAATTGAAAAAGGACAGCAGCTATCGGGGTCCAAGGCGATCGAAGCGTTCGGTATTGCACAATTTAATGAAGAATGCCGCTCTATTGTGCTCCGCTATACTGAAGAATGGAAGGAAACAGTAGAGCGTTTAGGACGCTTTGTGGATTTTTCTAATCCCTATAGAACCATGGATGTTTCTTTCATGGAATCTGTATGGTGGGTGTTTAAAGCGCTTTGGAATAAGGGCCTTGTGTACCAAGGTGTTAAGGTAATGCCTTTCTCCGCTAAATTGGGAACACCGTTGTCCAATTTTGAAGCAAATCTAAATTATAAAGAGATAAATGATCCTTCTATTGTAGTCGCGTTTCCCTTATCGGAAGAAAAAGAGGTTTCGCTTCTTGTTTGGACCACCACCCCTTGGACACTACCTAGCAACTTGGGGGTCATTGTGCATCCAGATGTTGTATATTGCAAGGTGCGCGCTCAAGGTAAGTGGTTTATTTTAGCACGCGATCGTGTGTCTGCTTATTTTAATGAAGATTGCGCTATTGAAGAGGTATTTGTAGGTAGGGCCTTAGAGGGGAAGCGATATCAGCCTCTGTTTGATACGTTTACCGATCATCCAGCTAAGCGCGCTTTTACTGTCCTAGTCGATGAATTTGTTTCTGCAAAAGATGGGACAGGTATTGTGCATGCAGCCCCAGCGTTTGGGGAAAGTGATTTTTTTGTTTGTAAGCGTGAAGGGATTGACCCTGTGTGCCCTGTTGATCAAAATGGGCAATTTACCGAAGTCATTCCTGCTTTGCAGGGAAAGTTTGTTAAGGACGCAGATAAAGAAATCATACGCGATATCAAGCAGCAGGGACGTTTGTTTCGGCGCGATACTATCCGACATCGGTATCCTTTTTGTTGGCGGTCAGATACGCCTCTAATTTATAAGGCGGTGTCAACTTGGTTTGTGGCTGTAGAGAAGATTAAGGATCGACTGATAGAGGCTAATCAACAGATCGACTGGGTTCCTAAACATATCCAAAACGGCCGGTTTGGTAAGTGGCTAGAGGATGTAAGGGATTGGGCGATTTCACGCAACCGTTACTGGGGAACGCCTATTCCAATTTGGGTGAGTGAAGAAGGGGATTGTCATGTAGTAGGCTCTTTAGAAGAGCTTGAGCAACTTTGTGGAAAAAAGGTAGAGGATCTACATCGCCACCATATCGATAGTCTTACTTTTTCGATCAAGGGCAAAACCTACCGGCGTATAACGGAAGTTTTTGATTGCTGGTTCGAGTCTGGAAGTATGCCTTATGCGCAAAATCACTATCCTTTTGAGGGAAAGGAGCAGCTGCAATTGCCTGCCGACTTTGTTGCAGAAGGGCTAGATCAAACAAGAGGGTGGTTTTATACGCTAAATGTCCTTTCTGTAGCGCTGTTTGATAAACCTGCATTTTTTCACTGTATTGTCAATGGGATCATTCTTGCAGAAGACGGGGAGAAAATGTCTAAACGGCTCCGCAATTACCCCGACCCAAAGGAAATTTTTGATAAATATGGGGCCGATAGCGTCCGTCTTTATTTATTAAATAGTCCTGTGGTTCATGGAAATGATTTTTGCTTTTCTGAGAAAGGGGTAGCAGTTGTTCTGCGCCAGTTTTTGCTGCCATTTTGGAATGCTTATGTGTTTTTTGCGACATATGCACAAATCTATCAGTGGCAACCTCCTGAGCACTTTTGCATTCCTAACGGCGAAATAGACAAGTGGATCTTGTCTTGTTTGCAGAAGTTAATTGTTGATGTAGAGTCTGGACTGGACAAGTATCAACTGCAGCAAGCAGTAGGCGTATTTGTGGGTTTTATCGACCAGTTAACCAATTGGTATATCCGTAGATCGCGGAGCCGATTTTGGGCTGACGAAGATACGCCAGATAGACAGCAAGCTTTTGCTACCCTATATAGAGTGCTTCATACCCTAAGCCGATTGGCGGCGCCGTTTATTCCATTTTTAAGCGAAGTTATTTATCAAGAGCTTAGACAAAAGCAAAGCGTGGAATCGGTCCATTTATGTGACTTTCCAAGGGCAAAAGCGGCCCTTCGTGATACAGAGATTGAGCAAACAATGACGCTCGTGCAAAAAAGTGTCAACATAGGACATGGCTTGCGTAAAGAACATCAGCTGAAAGTGCGGCAACCCTTGTCGTCTGTATACATTATCTCCCCAAGTGCAAAAGTTTTGGTCCGCCTGCAAACGCAAAAGGCTTTGATAATGGAAGAGCTGAATGTAAAAGATTTGGTCCTGTTGAACGAAAAAGAAGTGGGCGTAACGTATCATATAAAGCCTAACTACCGTGTACTAGGCAAGCGGATAGGCCCCCTCATGAAACAGGTCCAGACGTGTCTGGCAAGCTTGTCAGAGACGGAAAAAAAGCAAGCAGCGGAAAATGGTCAGCTTGAACTAACTCTTCAGGGAGAGTCGCTCTTGCTTGGAAAAGAAGACTTGGTTATTGAAAAGCAGATGCATTTAGAAAAAAAAGGGTTTGTCTCAATTTCAAAAAATAATTTTACTATTATGTTAGATACCAACATGACGGAGGAGCTCCAGCAGGAGGCTATTGCAAGGGAGCTTGTCAATAAACTGAACACTATGAGGAGGGAAGCAAAGTTGGAAGTAACAGATCGTATTGTTGCCACTTTGGCGACGAAGTGTCCGATTATTAAAGCCGCTTTTCATAGATATCAAAGATACATCTTGGATGAAACCTTGACAGTAGATTTGCATTTTGTAGAAGAGAGTCAGGGGACGCTTTGGGATATCAATGGTCGCGTGTGCTCAGTTAAGATAGATAAGGTAGCGCTCTGAACGTCTTGCTTTCTGTGGTTTTTAAATCGTATTTTTTCCAATGTCTGTTCAAGGATAGACAGGGCGATGATTTGTCCGATTTCATCTAAGGCGTTAATTTTTTCCATTATATCCTCTTTGTAGTCAAATAGATAGACTTCGTCTTTTGCTAGCCTCGTGACTACTGTAAGCAGGATAATATTTTTGATCTCTTTCGATAATGTGCTGTCTGTTATTTGTTGTATGATTTCATCATAAAATGCACTTGAAAACACTTTTTTATAAAAGATATTCTCCACAAATGTGGCCACGTGTTCGCTGCATCGGCACTGGTTTAACAATCCAATGAGTCGATGTATAAATTCCTGGAGGTCTTGCGGTGTCAAGGGGTAGGATTGTTGCAACCTATTGTACTCTGTTTCAAATTGGGATAGCGGAATGATGCTTGCGCGTAACTTTGAAGCTTTGGTTTTTTTGCAAAGAAGCTGAAGAATCTGTCTTTGTGCTCCTTTATCTGCAACGGTGTTATTGATGTTTAGGTTTGCAAAATATTCTACTGCTTTTGGTTGGGAAGCAAAGGTTTGCATAAAATAACAAATTGTCTCATCCTTTCCCTGCTTTGGAGCCGTTGTTTGGATAAAATTCAATAGCGGTTGAAAGTGCTGCATTGCATTTTTTTTAGCACCGATATTGGTAATGAGGTTGCGTTGCGCTTGGGCTTTGTAGTCAGCATCGCAGTTCATGATCTCTCCAATAGAGTCAGATATTTGAATAAAATCCTCAGCACTATCGATATCCCGATGCTGAGCTGCAAGCAAAATAGGAAAATACCGACTGGGCTTTATTGTTTGGTGAAATGACTCAAGTTGTGCACGGAGCATTTCTTCTTGACATTGCATGCGCCTTGGCTGAGCAGACAGATCTAGAATAAGGCCTTTGGTAATCAAGGCTTTAGTAGCGTCTTTGTTGATTGTACTGATTGCTTTGAGAAGAGACTCCAAGTGTATAAACACGGTTGGCTGGAATGCGAGTTTTTGAAATAAGTGTCGGGCTTTGTTTTTCTCTATAGATTCGTTGTTAATATTATCGACGATGATGGGGAGGCGCTTAAATGCGCTTTCTTGGCTCATCAGTATTTCAAGGAGAGTGCTTTTCGCACTTTCTTTGGTCTGTGGATTTTTTATTGTATTGCTCATCTTCATGATGAAGCCCATATATGTTGTGTTTTTAGTTGTTGTGTCTGCAGAGGTTAGGATAGTGTCGTAATGTTGGCTCGTTTCGGGATGGGAAGCTAATATTTTAATCAAATCAAAGATTTTGAGGTCTCTTTCATCATCTGATAGACGCTCTTGCATAATGCGCTTATAGTATTGCTCTACAATTTTTGGGTGTGTTGCCAGTCCATAGAGAAAAGCATGGTTTAATTGTATGCGCAGCTCTTCGTTGGGCGCTGATTTTATGAGTTGCAATAGAAAGGCGCCGTGTTTCGGTGTTTCTGCTGCACTTTGTTTTACCAATTCCAGGACTAAGTATTTGTCTTCATAAGCACACAAAGCTTCGAAATATTTTTTGTATTCATTCAAGTCATGCAGCTCTATACATGTTTTTGCGTAAACAGCTTTTATGCTACTTCCGATATCCTCTGTCAACAAATTCGGCTCTTTTTTTTTCACTAACGAGATTAGAGCTGTGTCTATTTTTTCGACAGAATTGTATAGACACAAGTAACTACAAAGGTGGGTAGTTATTCTTTCATTTGATTCTGATTGCGGCACTTGTTTTAGGATGAGTTTGAGGATTGTATTGACCGTATCTATGTCAATTTCTCCATCGGGATATTTAATGGATGTATCGATTATACTTTTGAATTTGTGTAACTCCGCTAGCAAGTGGTTTCTTTCTTCCATAAGATTTACTTCATTGATGTCGTCTGAAAAGTTCGTTTCTTGTAATTGATTTTGTACCCATTTGTTCATTTGTGTAGTTATTTTAGCCGCGCTTTGCGTAAATTCTATAGGGGGCTTTCCTATGCTTTTCCAATCATTTTTCATAATAGAATTTTTTACGTTTGCCAATTGGGCGTGTAGTAAAGTAAAATATTCAAAATCGATATCATGAATAAGTGTCTTTGAGGATGTTTTTATTGCATCTTGAGTAAATATAGTTATACAGCTTTGCAGATTTGGCAAACTAAGTGCTTTTTTAACCGCTGGGTGCCTTTGTGGCTGTCGATAGGTAAAGCTTCCTGATGCTATTGTCATAATACTGCCTTTAATCCATACTAAATTCGCATCTAAAACAACTGATTGAAATAGTATATAATTATAAAATAAAACATTAATTATAATATTTTTATTTTTTAATGTAAATAATATAATTATTATGAATTGAATACGGTTCCTATCTCGCCAGATAGGCATGGAATAGGTGCAGAGATTTATGGGATAGCAAGCGACTTATTTGACGTCGATGTCCTTCTCTTCAAGAGAAAGTCGGCTTTGGCAGCGTCCATAGTAGAAATAGCACGCAAGAGCAGTAACGAGGATTAGAGCGCCGATGATGAAGTTGGGGAGTGTAGCCCAAGGATATGGGGGTTGCCTTGGCGGTCCAAACCGTGGACCTGGCGGCCAAAAAATAAAGGAAGGGGCCCCCCGGAGATTTCCTTCTGGGACGAATCCAAATTCACGGCTATCTCCGCTAACAGCATAATTATCCCCTAAGACAAGATAGTGCCCCTCCGGTACGGTAATACCGAATCTTTCAATGAATTTAGCATCGACTTCCCCATTTTCTAGCAGAGGGGGGCCTGTGTCTTCAAATGGATAGTAGGGGAGGGTTTTTGCGGACTCTTGTCTTAGGTATTCGCTATGTATGAACTCAAGAAGAGTAGGATCCTCCTTTTGCAGAAGAGGTTTACCCATAACATATAGGCTCTTGTCCTTGAAGTATGCGTAACGCGCTGGATAGACAGGCAAGTAATCAGAGTTTGGGTTAAAGCGTATGTCCCACTCAATTCCTAGGTTGAACAAGGTAAGGAGGCGCCCTCTAGAAAAGGTCATAAGTGGGTGATCACTGGGCAGCGCTTCTAAAATGCCCCCAAACCCCACTTTATAGGCTTTCCCATCTTGGATTTCATACATGCCGTCAGGAACTCCCTCCAACTTAGGGTAGTAAGCAGAGTAGGGACCTGATTGCTGCTGGCCAAAACGTCTTGCAGACCCTTCATTTACAACAAAGCGGGAGGTGTATAAGTTGCCAAACAGCGTTTCTAGCTGGGCAGTATTTAAGGGCAAAAGGGTATGCTCTGTGTGCAGTGTAGGGCGCATTCTCCCTAAGGCATCGTAGTGCATGTAGGCCCCTTTCAGTGAAGGGTGGTGTGTTATTTCTAAAAACAAGGCCGTGTCGGCATGGCTAGGTACTTTGTGCATTTGATAAGCGATACTGGGCGTGATAAGGCGCACCATCGCATAGTTTTTAAATCCCCACAAATCAAAATACTCAGGGACGGGAGGGAGAGACAATAGCTTGTGTTTTTGCGTAAGCATTTGTCCTTTTACGCGTCCGTGGGAGAGCAACATCTCCGCAACAGGCTGGTTCATCTGATAGAGGAGTACCTTGGGATAGATGTTGTTGATCGGCGGGGAATTGACAACTACTTTACCTTCCATACGAATATAGGGAACATGGTCAATATCTTTCAGCAGAGGAGAAATAAGTGGAGTGATGTCGCCTCCCGCTGCATCAATGCCGTAAATCTTTCCCCCATAGAAGTAGAGCGTGTCACCAGGCTTACCAATCAAGCGTTTTACAAACTGCTTTTTTCCAGGAAATAAGTAAAAATATCGCGTGTCGACATCCGCAATATCGAGATCTTTCCCCGTAAATATAACAATGCCTCCTCTTTTTGCGAGGTGAGGCTCAAATAGAAAGTGGTGGGTCGTAAAGGGCACATTGATGCCGAAGGTAGTTTTAGAAACAACGAGTCGATCTTTTTCTTGCAAAGTAGGTCGCATAGATCCTGAAGGAATTTCATACAGCTCGAACCACATCTGGCGGATCAGGAAAGCCAGAGCAAGGGCGAGTAAAATCCCTCCAAGGGATTGCAGCCAGCGAACGGCAAAGGGTTTTTTTAGATAGGTCTCCACTAGGATATGCAGGTTATGCGAGCACTCATTAATGGCGGGTCGACTTTTTTCATCTAGCGCTATTTTTAAAGAGGCAAAGCTGCGTTTAATTTGCTCTTGAACATTTTTAGGCAAGAGGCTCCCTTTCTTACGAAATCGCCTATACGCATAACGGAGCAACTTGCGCGCTTTTCTTTTCGAGTAAGTGTATTCTCCAAACCATCGCATGGGGCAAGTGTAGCCAAGGTTTGGCAAATAATGCAATCTTTTTGACAACTCCTCTACTTCCGCCTGCGTGTTTTCTGATTTAGCGAGTAGAGCACTTTTGATTGGCAATATCACAAAAAAGCTTTACCCTCTCTAGACACAGGCTTTTAAAAAAAATGGCATGGATATGGATTGTTGTGATGTTTTAGTTGTTGGGGCAGGCCCAACGGGGTTAATGCTCGCAGCTGAGTTAGCGCGATATGGAATGTCGTGCACGATTATTGATCGTTCTCCCACTCCGGCGCGTCATTCGCAGGCTCTAGCCATCCAGCCACGAACGTTAGAGCTGCTCCACTTTTTAGGTATCGACCATGATTTTGTGGAAAAGGGACACAAGGTGCACGCTTTCACTCTTTTTGGCGAAAGCAGTAAAATAGGGCGAGTTGCATTTAGCTCATTAGATTCGCCTTTTCGCTATATCCTTAGCCTTCCACAAAGTAGCACCGAGGAGATCTTGACTCAGCATTTACTGAAGCTTGGGTTAAAAGTAGAGAGGGAGTTAGAACTTGTTGCTCTGGAAGAGGTAGACTCTTCGGTTACTGCCACCCTTCAAACCCCTTTTCAGAAAAAAATTCAGCTGAGCGCTAAATGGGTAGTTGGTTGTGATGGCGCTCATAGCTTTGTTCGAAAACATCTTAACCTCCCGTTTGAAGGAAACGCCTTTCCTGTTGTATTTTCCCTTGCAGATCTTGAGCTTGACTGGAAATATAGCCATGAAGAGGCTTTTGCCTTTTGGAACTTAAGCGGCATTTTGGCCGCTATTCCCCTTCCTGAGAAGAGATCCTACCGGCTTATTTTCACATTAGAGCGATGTCAAAATTCGTATCAAAAGTTGGCAGAAGATAACCTGCAAGTCGAGACTCCTCCTCCTAACTTAAAAGAAATAGAAAAAGTAGTATGGCAACGAGCAGATGCAAGTGCCGTTTTATCAAACCCCAAATGGATTACAAATTTTCATGTTAACAGCCGGTTAGCAAGCCATTTTCGATTAGGAAGGTGTTTTTTAGCAGGGGATGCCGTACACATTCACAGTCCGATTGGAGGACAGGGGATGAATACAGGGCTTCAGGATGCTTTTAATCTGGCTTGGAAAATCGCCTTTGTTCATCAGGAAAAAATGCCAGTTGAGATATTGGATTTTTATCACAAAGAAAGGCACGCTTTTGCGGTCAGTCTCGTGAAAAGAACAGAAATAGGGACTGACGTTGCCGCTTTGAAAAAAAACTGGAAAATACTTTTCCGCAACTGCGCTGCATCGATGCTTTTGTCTATTCCTTTTTTTCAAAAGAAGCTTATTCAATCTATATCTCAAATAAACATTACTTATGCTTCGAGTAAAATTATTTATGAGGAGGGGAAATTTCTAAGAGGACCAAAAGCGGGGTCTCGTATGCCTAATTTTTCTCTGCAAAATGGCGGAAGTGTGCTCCAAGTTCACGACCTGTTTGTTAATATAGACCGCTTTTTTATATTTGTTTTGCTGGGAAATGCCTTGGGGCCGACGGGGCTAGAAGAATTTTGGGATAAAAAAAAGTTTTTGATAAAGGGAATTTTCATTGCAAAGCGCTCAGATCGTGCAGTTTTGACAGATCAAGAGGGGCAAATGCATCATGCTTTAGGAGCGGATGAGGGCGCTTGTTACGTCGTGCGTCCAGACAGTTACATTGGATACCGCCAAACACCAATTGACCCAGCTGCATTGATTGCTTATTTCAAGAAGTACGAAAAAGTGCGAGGTACAAAAAAGCAATAACAAAGCGGAGCTCAGCCCTATTATTGCTTTTGCTTTTATTTTCTTTTTGCAGTGGGCGATGGATTGCGGAGGAACTGCCTTGCTGTTTTGTCTACTGCTTTGAAGAAACCGACGCCAGTATTGGTGTTGCTTAGTCTATCGATTATTTGGAGTTGGCTCTCTATTTCTGCTGTTGCATGTTTTTTACCTAGAAAGGTTTTTTTCTTTTGTAATAATGTAATTATCTGTCTTGCTATAGCAGAATTTTTGGTTTCGAGCGCACCTTTTTTTTGTCTGTGTAGGGAAACCTGGCCTTTTCTGAGATTCGGTTTAATTATACTATTGCGATGCTGAATTAATTTTGCATTTGTAAAAAAATCATGTGATAGTTTTTTTATTTGTGTATCTACTTTTCTTTCTTGGTAGTTTTCATAGTATCTAGTTATACTATTTCTTATAAAACTTATTCTCATAACATTTCCTTTTATTAATTTTTTATATATATTTATTATAATATCTAACCAAGATTTAAATCAATTTTTTTATTAATAAAAATAATATTTCCATTTAATAAATAATTTATTATAATATTATTTATATAAAAATAATTAAAAAGGTGGATAGGATGTTCAGATCTATTGGTAGTAATAAAAGCGCAGTTTTCAACCCAGAAAAAATAATTGCCCAGCAACAAAAGCCTCTTGTTAAAAAAGTAGCGGATGGAGCAAAAAAATTTCTCTTTGGAACTACAGAGAAGGCGTCGCCAAAGCGGTCTTTTAACGCGGCTCCAAAGGCGCCCGCCCGCTCGGGTCTCACGCCCAATGAGATAGATAGTTATTTTAAGGAACTAGCAGAAGCTGATAGCGCGCTTAGCAAATAGAGTAAAGACGAGCCATTAAGCAGGCAAAGGGTTGTCTACTTAATGACTCGCTCGATGTGCAGATTATTTGTCGTCGTCCAAGACTTCAATTTCTGCATCCTCAATCGTTTCGTCTTGCTTTGTCTCTTTCTTATCGGAAGGAGGTGGAGGAGGCGCGCCTTGCTGGTGTTGTTTTTGCATGCTTTCACCGATTTTTTGCAAGTGTTGGCTCAAATCCTCTTTCGCTGCCTTTATTTTTGCAAGGTCTTCTGTCTTTTTTGCCTCTTTCAAGGCATCGATCCTCTCTTGGATGGCTTTGGTTATATCAGCAGGAACTTTATCCTTATGGTCGTTTAAGGCTTTTTCTGACTGAAAGATGAGCCCTTCTGCTTCATTATTGACTTCGATAACCTCTTTTCGCTTTTTATCTTCATCTGCATGCGCCTCTGCGTCCTTTACCATTCTTTCAATTTCGGTCTCATCTAGGCCAGACTTAGCTTCAATTTTGATTTTTTGCTCTTTTCCGCTGCCCAAATCTTTTGCAGATACGTTCAAAATACCATCCGCATCGATATTAAATGCCACCTCAATTTGAGGGGTGCCTCTTGGCGCTGGGGGAATCTCTGTGAGGTCAAACCGTCCGATTTCTCTGTTGTCCTTAGCAAGTGGACGTTCGCCTTGCATGACGCGAATAGTGACAGCTGGTTGATTGTCAGCGGCTGTTGAAAAGACTTGCGTCTTTTTTGCTGGAATGGTTGTATTGCGCTCCACAAGAGGTGTCATAACTCCTCCTAAGGTTTCAATACCAAGTGATAAGGGAGTCACATCTAAAAGTAGTACATCCTTTACATCCCCTGCTAATACACCACCTTGAATGGCAGCACCGGCGGCCACGACTTCATCAGGGTTTACACCCTTACTCGGTTCTTTCCCAAAAATTTCTTTTACCCGCTCTTGAATGATCGGAACTCGTGTAGACCCACCAACCAAAATGACCTCATGAATTTCATTACGATCTAGGCCAGAATCTTTAAGGGCCGTTTCACAAGGAATGGCCAAGCGATCAATGAGATCTGAAATTAAAGACTCAAACTTGGCTCTGGTTAAATTCACATTTAAGTGTTTAGGTCCAGAAGCATCGGCCGTAATAAAAGGCAGGTTCACATCAGTTGAAGTTGTTGAAGAAAGCTCATGCTTAGCTTTTTCAGCTGCTTCTTTTAAACGCTGAAGAGCCATTGGATCCGCTTTCAAATCAATTCCTTCATCTTTTTTGAATTCATCCGCTAACCAGTTAATGATTTTGTCATCTACATCATCACCACCTAAGTGCGTATCTCCAT
>JAUIKQ010000015.1 GCA_030430655.1 Chlamydiia bacterium | reverse complement strand
CCCCCCCAGGACTAATCACCCCCTCCTTTAAATCCATTGCAGCTACCCCGCCAATAGGAAATCCATATCCCCAGTGCACATCCGGCATCGCAATACTATGCCCTAAAATCCCTGGAAGATGAGCAACATTTTTGATTTGCTCAATTGGCTCCTTCATTTCAGCGCAGGAGAGCATCGCTTTGTTGGTAACAACAAGCCCTGGAACTCGCATGTTTCCTGTCTGAGGAATCTCAAACAACCCCTCTGCAATTTCTTTAAACATCGATCACCATCTCCCAAGAAAGTTGACCTTTTTCTTCTTTTACTTTGCCATGAAAACTGACCGCCTTTAATCCGATTCCCAACTCAAGGTCAGCTCTTGTGATTTTCCGATTAAGGTCTATGATAATCTCGTCTAAAGAAGAGGGAGGGTCTTTATTTGTCACATATTTTAACAAAAGGGGGTCTTCAAAACAAAGGGCCATCTGCGCATGATACCATAACTGGTGGTAGGTCGTCGCATGAATACGAAATGCAACGTCCGCTGTATGCTGAATAATTTGGAAAGGAGGAATAAGTAAATGCGTCCATTGGGGGATGCAGGTGAGATTGGGAAGGCTTTCGTACAAATGCAAGGCCGTAATTAAACCCACGTGAGGCTGAAATACTGCTTGCCAGGCCGACTTATCAAAAGGGGCGGGCTCAACGGTAACATGGTACAGAGGCTCTTGGAAGTCTTGAGATAGTTGCTGTGATAACCAAGATTGAAACTTATGGAAGTAGTCGCTAATGCTGTTATCTAGCGTTTTCCAAGCGTACGCTACCCCCTTTTCTTTTAGAAACAACAAATGGTCACAAATACCTACGAAGCCTAGGGAAGCAGAAAAAGGAGGAATACTATCCATATGCTTTAGTATAGAGGACAAAGGCAAAGATCCTAAAAACGCAAGCGTCAGATAGCGAGTACCAAGCGCGCATCTAACTGGCTCTTCAAAAGGGGGATTTGTGTGCACCTCAAAACCAAAAAATAGTCGACGGTTTGTCATTTATGGAAATGCGAGCGCGCTGCACATGATCTCATCGAGAGGGGATGAAAGCGCAAGCGGCCCCTCTGTCTTGTCAATAATTTCGTCCAAAGACACATCAAAAGCCTTTTTTTCAAGTTTGAATTGCCCTTGGCTTATGCTAAAGACGCCCAAGTCCGTAATAACAAGGTCTACAACATTGCATCCGGTAAGAGGCAGGCGACACTTGCGTAAAAGCTTGCTCTCTCCTTTTTTTGAGGTGTGTTGCATTAAAACAATGACTTTTTTTGCACCGACCGCTAAATCCATGGCGCCTCCCATGCCCTTCACTTTTTTTTCGGGAATCATCCAGTTTGCTAAATTCCCTTCGCAATCTACTTCCATGGCACCTAAAACCGCTACATCTATGCGCCCTCCCCGAATCATACCAAAGGAAAGATCACTGGAAAAGTAGCAAGCGCCTGCAATCTCTGTAACGGTCTCCTTGCCAGCGTTGATGAGATCTGGATCCACTTCATCCTTTGAAGGATAGGGACCTATCCCCAACAACCCATTTTCACTCTGTAGTATTACCTTCTTGCTGTCTGGGATATGGTTTGCAACAAGAGTGGGAATCCCAATCCCTAAATTCACATAATCCCCGTCCTGCAGCTCTAACGCTGCAAGCGCTGCCATTTGCTCTCTATCTAGCGGCACATCCCCCCCTTGTTTTGATTTTTTCAATGCGCTTTTCGAAGCCGTCGCCCTTAAAAACGGCATGTACAAAAATACCGGGTAGGTGTACGGCGTCTGGGTCAAGAGTCCCCACTTGTACAATTTCTTCAACTTCAGCAATAGTATATGCTGCTGCCATGGCGCATAGACCATTAAAATTTCTTGCCGTCTTACGGAAAATTAAATTACCAAATGTATCTGCTTTCCATGCCTTTACAAGACCGAAATCGGCATGCAAAGCCTCCTCTAATATATATTTTTCGCCACGAAAATCATGTGTTTCTTTATTTTCGGCAATAATAGTCCCCACACCTGTCTTTGTATAAAATCCCCCGATGCCCATTCCAGCAGCACGTAGCCTCTCTGCTAAAGTGCCCTGAGGCACTAGTTCGACATCCATTTGTTTTGACAAAAGCTGGTGTTCAAAAAGTGGATTTTCTCCTATATAACTGGCATACATTTTACTTACCTGATGGTTGCGTAGCAGCATGCCAATACCAAAGCTATCTGTTCCGGCATTATTAGAAATGCATGTCAAATGCTTCACATCCATTTGGCTGAGCAAACGCAAGGTATGTTCTGGAATGCCACATAGCCCAAAACCTCCAACTGCAAGAATAGATCCACTCGAAATGCATTTCACTACTTCTCGCAAATCTTTTACCGTTTTATCCATCTTTCTCCCTTTCTAAAGCAACTGCAAGTGCTTCACCACCTCCTATGCAGATGGAAGCGATTCCTCTTGTTTTGTTCAGCGCACGCAAAGCGGAAACCAAAGTAATTATAACGCGAGCCCCACTCGCTCCTATGGGATGGCCAAGAGCAATGCTGCCCCCGAAGACATTGATTTTATCCCGAGGAATGCCGAGAGTATTTTCCACATATAGAGGAACCAGAGCAAAGGCTTCGTTTATCTCAAATAAATCTATCATGGCTAGATCCCACCTACAAAGCGCTGCTACTTTTTCAATCGCTCTGGCAGGGGCCAAGGCAAAATTTTGAGGCTCTGTACCGTGCGAGGCGGCAAATACGATTTTGGCAAGCACCTTTAGGCCCAAATAGCGCGCATGTGATTCACGCATTACCATCATGGCAGCCGCTCCGTCGCTTAAAGAAGAAGCGTTTGCTGCTGTAATGGCTCCCTCTTTTACAAAAGCGCTTTTCAACCTTTGCATTTTTGCAAAATCTACCGGTTGAACACCCTCATCTTTTTCACAGCCATCTACCGGAAACACCTCTTTAGAAAACCTCCCTTTATCCCACGCGCTATTGGCCCTTTCATAGCTACAGCGCGCATACAGATCGTGTTGATCTCTTGTAATTTGCAAAGCATGGCAAGACACTTCAGCACACTCTCCCATATGCTTGCCACTAAAAGGATCTTGCAATCCATCATGAAGCATAGAATCGATTAACAGTTTATGTCCAAATTTATAGCCAGAGCGCGCACCCTTTACCAGGTAGGGAGCCAAACTCATATTCTCCATTCCGCCAACAATCGCTACTTGCTTTGCCTGCAAATGCATGGCACAAATCAAGGCTTGCATACCACTGCCACACACTTTATTAACAGTAAAGGCTTTTGTTGTTGGCAAAAGCTTTGCCTCTAGCACTGCTTGCCGCGCCGGCGCTTGTCCCAAGCCAGCACTCAGTACATTGCCCATAATCACTTCAGTAATAGCTGCTTTATCGATTTGTGTAGTTTTCAGAATTTGCTTGATGACCAAAGCGCCAAGCTTTGGTGCGGCAATAGAGCGAAGCCCTCCTTGGAATGCACCAAAGGGAGTACGAGCTACTGAAACGATAACGACAGGATCTTCTAGGTTTTGCATCCAACTACCCAAACTCAAACCGACATGGAGTAAAAGATAGCGCAAAAACTAATTGTTGAAAAGTTTCTCTTAAGCCAGTAAATTCCCCTAAGTCTGACACTTGGGTTTTTTATGTTTAATCGCCTTGTCCGGCTGTTTGATCGCGTTATGCGGCGCTACACACCGGACCCCTTTATTTTTGCTACTTGGCTCACCTTTTTTGTTTTTGGTGTAGCGCTGATTACAACAAAGACATCTCTCCCTTCTATGCTGCATCACTGGGGAAATGGATTTTGGAGTCTCATTCCCTTTACGATGCAGATGGTCATGGTTTTGGTAACCGGTTTCATTGTAGCCACTTCTCCTCCCGTGCGCCGCCTTTTGTCTAAATCGGTCTCTTTTGTAAAGTCGCCTGGCCAGGCTGTCATCGCTACTTCGCTTATTTCTATCGTTGGTTGCTATATCAATTGGGGTTTTGGTCTCGTGATTAGCGCCTTTACTTGTAGAGCAATGGCGCACCTTACTGTCAAAGTGAACTACCGCGCCCTCGTTGCAAGTGCCTATAGTGGTTTTTTAATTTGGCACGGTGGACTATCAGGATCCATTCCTCTGCTGTTAGCCACTCCCGATAATTTTTCTCAGTCGATGATTGGCCGCTTAATGCCCTTGAGAGAAACCCTTTTTTCCCCCATCAATGTTGCATGTGTGCTGAGCCTTTTGCTGATCCTTCCTCTCTCTAATCTATTTATCAGCCGTGGCTCTCCGTCTGATGCTATGGGGTGTCTCAAAGAAGATAGCCTGCAAAAACCCTCACCGGCCTCTACCCCTGCTGAAAAATGGGAAACAAGTCCTTATGTCTCCCTCCTCGTACTCTTGCTAGCTTTTGGCTACCTAGGAGTTGCGTTTCATAGAGGGCAATTACAACCGAACCTAAACACCGTCAATTTCCTTTTCCTTATGCTAGGCATTGCTCTGCATGGAACACCAAGACAGTTTATTCGCGCAGCGGCAAACGCTGCAAAGAAGGTAAGCCCCATTCTTATCCAGTACCCCTTTTATGCAGGCATCATGGGAATGATGCAACATTCAGGGCTTGCAACACAGATTTCCGACCTTTTTGTCGCCCTTTCTACGCCTGCTACCTATCCTCTCCTTACATTTTATAGCGCAGGGCTTGTCAATTTTTTTATTCCCTCGGGAGGTGGGCAATGGGCAATACAATCACCAATTGTTATCAGCGGCGCCCAAAAGTTAGGTGCTGACTTATCTAAGTCTGTCATGGCTGTTGCTTGGGGAGATGCGTGGACAAACATGGCGCAGCCGTTTTGGGCTATACCCTTACTTGCGATCTCTGGACTGAAGATCCGTGATATCATGGGACATTGCATTGCCACCTTGTTGATCAGCGGCGTTGTCCTCTCGTTCATTTTCTTTTTGCTGTAAGTATTTGCGACGGTGATAGTGGTGAATACAAAAAAAGAAAACGATGAAAAGAACAAAAAGCGCGGAAAGAGAAATAATGTATATATATCCTGCCGTTAGTGCCGCAAGCATTGCAAACGCACCTAAGGTGATACCTATCAGTATCAACATCCAGTCGATGTAAACCCCTGCGATATAAGTGGCAAACGCAATCAACAACAAAATAACCAAACTCCCCTCAAATCGCCCTATCACTCCTACGTTTTCGATAACAGAAACCATTCCAACGCTGGCCAAAGCCCCCGTCCATAGGAGCACTTCATGCCAAAGTGTTGCTGGCTTCATGACATTGGGGTTTTTACGAATACAGACACTCAAAACAAAAGAAAGGGCAGCAAAAACAAACACTGTTCCTTGCCAGTAGTGCCATCCAATGGTGCGATGTATACTCATCACAACAAGACCGAGAAAAGCAATAAGAAGCATAACGATGCCAATGCTAAAGCGCACACGCCACGGATGGTGAGTTTTGACTTGTTTTTCCATAACTATTTTATATAATCGCTTTCGTTATATTTATCTACTTCTTTGAAATTACCGGTATGAACATATTACAGCGAACGGCCTTTATAAAAAAATACATTGAGAAAACATTTGTGATACAGACACAGGCCCATGCAAAAGCCCTTTTACATAACCGATCCCAGCGCCTACCAAATATTTATGTTTCGCCCATGTTGGGAAAGTTATTGTCCATGCTTGTGCAAATTCAGCGACCACAAAGAGTGCTAGAAATTGGGACTTTAGGAGGATATAGCACATTATGGATCGCAAAGCACTTGAAAGGGGGCTATATACTTAGCGTAGAGCTTTATAAACACCATCAAGAAATTGCTTCAGAGAATATCATGGCTAGCTGTTTAGATTGCCACGTGGATGTGGTCTGCGCAAACGCATTAGACTACCTAACTCAATTGCAAGAAAAGGGGGCTACGCCTTTTGACTATATTTTCATCGATGGGAATAAAAGAGAATATTTAGACTACTTAGAAAAAGTTTTGCCCCTAACGCGCAAAGGGTCCATTATTATTAGCGACAACCTTATTCCCAAGAGAGGGAATGTAGGTTACCCACAAAAGGGGGATGTGAATGCGCAGGCGATTTATGACTTTCACAAAGCGATTGCCAATCACCCAAAGCTCGAATCTATTATTTTCCCCACTATCGTGGGACAAAATGGGAGAATAGATGGGTGTGGGCTATCTATAGTGCAATAACAGCTTTTGCATGTCATCCACTAGAAATGTATTTGCTTCCCACCCATTGGAGTCTCTTGAATCAATGGGGAAGAGAGTCTAGTTTTTAGCTTTTCTACTTTTATCCTCAGCGCGCTATCGCTTAAGCGAGGGCGACCAAAAGGCAGCATGCCTTTAAGGAAGCGTAGTTTAGTCAATAAATCCCCTCTTTTATCTTCTATCATTACGACATGCATATGCCAATGGGGAACGCTTTGACCTGCGTCTTTCCCTGTTTTATGCAATAAGTAACAACCATAGTACTCCGGATGCGCTTGAATCACTGCTTTAACTAAGGAGGTGACTTCCCCATATTCCTCCAAAGACAGCTGAGCGAAATCTGTTTTGTGTTTTTTAGGAACAATAAGGAGATGATCAGCGCCAATTGGCGCAATATCGCACAAAACATGGTTATAGTCCCCTGAGAAAATTTGCTGCTTTTCAATAATTTCCTGTTGACAAAAGGGATCTATCTCGGAAACCGAAGAAGTAGCCGATTGATAGAGAAGCGCAGCGCTTTCTTCACGAGACTGCAAAGGAGTTTGTGTAGACTCGATCGTGTAGTCTTGCATTTTTTTCGGCGCTAATTGCTCCCGCTTGCTAAAGAGTACTTTCCAGGATACAATCACTTGTTTCCAAAAACGCTTTAATGGATTAGTGGCATCTGTGAAAGGGATAATTTTCCAGCTAAAACGCTCTTCAGTTCTAACATACTTTCCAACAACGACATACTGGCGATAAGACTGAGATTGCTGCCACTGCCTAGTCATTGCTTTAAGCGTGTTAAAAGTCATCTCATGTTCCTCTTGCGTCCACTTTGTGTAGTTTTTCTCAATGGCGATCTCCTGCGCATCCGCGCCCACATGCCCAATAGATGATATAATCATACTCTCCTCTTAGCTGGAATGTTGGGAGAGAATTTTAACCCAAAAGGAATTTTTAAAAACAGCTATTTGGCTTGGTTGGCACACTTTCTCCATAAAATCGCTTCAATGGCCGCTGAAAACGCCTGTTGCCATGCTAATCGGCACACAACATAAGCGCTGTTACCTGTGAAATGTTCTTTTAAAGAAGAGCTCAAGGTATTTAGCTTTCCTCTAAGAGAATGTTTGCATTCACGAAACCATTCAAAGAGACCACCCAAACACTTCATGGAACCAGTTAGGAAATCCTCTAGCCACAAATCAGCGTGGCTCTAAATCCACTTTTTTTGTTGCAAAAAAGTTTTTTTCTATTAAGATTCTGGGCGCATAAAATTTTTTTTTCTTTGAAGATGCATTATGTTAAAAGCGGGTATTGTTCTTTTAACGGCAATGATTGCTTCCTCTCTCATTGCTCAAGAAACATCAAATGTGTCAGAAACAGCGGGTTTGCATTTAGAAGCAACAGAATTTGTAATTTCCCTGGAGGATCTAGTTGTTAACCAAGAAGGGATGTCAATCCACTGGCAAGGAAACGATTATCCGATTTCTTCTCTAGAAAGAGAGGGAAATTATTGGATAGCAAAAACTGACTACAATACAAGATATTGTCTGAGAGGGCATAACTTATGCCGATGCTGCGGCCTTTGTCACGTCAAATCGTGTGCATACTATGTCCCTCCTTGCTTTGGGAGGCGGTAGTGAGAGGAAAGGCTTTCTCTTTAGTTTTCATTTTTGTCCTGTCCCTCTCTTTTCCTGCTTCTTTCCTATGTGCTACAACCACATGCCCTGGTGTTTGTAGCCACAAAGAAAGAAAAATCCTCGAAGCATTTTTAAAAATGGGAATAGAAGAGCAGGAGTATGGCTATGTATTGGAAGGAGTTAAGCCCATTTCCTTTAAGCATTTTTGTGGATTAAGTCTATTCCCAGCATCTAAGGACATAGAGCGAGAGGAAAGAGAGTTTGACAAGACCCTCCTTGCCAGATTAGCTATTCCCATCTGGGACAAAGTCTGTTCTTCACAGAAAAAATTTGTCCTAAAAGCGGTTTGTCTTCCTTCTTCGCAGCCAATAACTGCCACTTTAGAAGTTCAGTTTATTAACGTAGATAAACTAAACGAAGTGATCGAAAGCAATATCGATCTCTTTCGTTATGTCCTTGGTCCTACTATTCAAGCCAAGCGACTTGTTGACGAGATAGCCTACTCAGACAAACCGCTGCATGATGTTTTGCAAGAAGATCCCGTTCTTATAGGGATTGTACTGGGTTTTGGATCTCACAACAGTTTGGTAGGCGGACGCATTGAAGAAATCTTTGTCTCCGCTGTTTCGAAAGACTCCCCTCCCCTCTTTCCAAAGAGCTATCTCATGGAAGAAAGGGACCATAGCCTTTCTTTTTTTCCTCCGCAGTCTTACGGCCCTGATTATTTAGACTTTGCTGGTGGCAGCAGGGATGTGTTCGATAAAAACCCTCCCTTCCTCTCCCACCCCTATCTAAATTTTTCGATTGTAAAGCAAGAATGGATCGCTCTTAATTCACTGGAAGAGCCTTTACCCTCTTGTCTTATAAAAGAGTTTCCTCGGTTTGTTTTTGGTGCTTTTAAAGGAGGGCATTCTAATGAATGCATTATTCGGTCGGTTAAAGGAAACACAAAAGCGGATAAAAGCTCTCCTTAAACAACCAAATTTCTTTCAGCAGGTCTTAGAAAAGATCGGGGGAAAATACCCTCTAGCTGATGCTAATCAAAAAGACTGTATTTACCCTCTTGATCTTCGTAATAGTCTAAGCACGCAGCAGTGGTCGCAAGTTTTTTTGGACGTAGCGGGGCAGTTTGAGGAAAAAGAAGACCAGACTGCTTTTACTGAGGCCTTTTTACATCCCCCTACAATCTTCAGTAGCAATTCCGGAGATGGTAGGAGCACGCAGAGAGACGCTTAAAGGGCTAAAAAAGGCGCTTCATAATCTTGAAATGGCAAACGCTCAGTTTGAAACCTTTTCTCGTGATGCATCTCTTCAAACAGTTGTTCCTGGCAAGCTCTACTTTAAAACTACCCATTCTGGACTTGGCACGGAACTAAAAAAAGAAAACCGCGTCCGCGTGAGCTATGTAATGAAGGATCTGGAGGGAGAAGTCTTGTTTGCTAACTATGACACGTGGGTTTGCCTGTCAGAAACCATCCCCGGTTTTTCTCACGGTCTTCAAGGCATGAAATTGGGAGAGAAAAGAACTCTCTTCATTCATCCAACCCTCGGCTACGGTGCGCTGACAACGCTTCCGCCTTGCATTGGGCTAGCGGTCACTGTTCACCTGATAGATATCGAAGAACATAGCCAAGGACCCCTTGCTCCCCTGCGATTTCTCGATGTAGACTGGATTAAAAACCCTGCGTTTTGTCGAGCTATTGAAGAATCTATCAAGAAACGCCCCCATTTTGTCGGCGCTTTTTATCGAGAAATGTTAGATGGCGTAGCGAACCTAGACAAAAGTACCCTCATAACTGATATGAACACTACAGCCTTTGGAAGTGCTCAAGCTCAGAAAACGTTCGAAAGAGAATAGTCAGACAGCGTGCAAAGAAATCAGTAGAGGAGGGGCAGCTTTTAACCGTTGTTGACATCAACGAGCTGTGCCACTATCGTTTAAGCTGCTCTTAGCCGGTTTTTACCTGGCTTACTTTGGTGCGTAGAGCGGTCCTGCACTGGCTAAGAGAAGAGGTACTTTGATCTTGTGGAGAAACGCAAAGATTTGTTACAGCCCGAAAGAAGGCAAAAAAAGGCGTCTTTATGGAAAAAATATTCTGGAAAGTGAAGTGTTGTGTAAAATATGTTGTATTGGGAGTCATTTTTTGCCTGAGTGGCTGCGCTAAATATAGAGCAGAGCCTTTAGAAGACTTTACAGCAAGCAAAGCCCTCTTTTCTGATGAAGAGGCATCTGTTTCTGGAGAAAATGTAGATGAAGTCTTTTCTACATCTACATGATTTTTCCTGCAAAGTCTTTTGAAGGAAAAGGCCTTTGATTTTTAGGTTTGTTCTCAAAAGCAACATTCTGTTGACTTGCCTCAGTTCTGTTTGATACAATCTTCGGGCTGCGCTACTGCATATAAAAATTAGCGCGTGGAGGAAAATATTTTTAGAATAAAATTTGCTCACTTTACTGTTGCCCTTTGCTTGCTAGCAGGGACAGCTTCTCCTTTGAAAGGGTATAGCCATGGTCAGGAGAAGTCGGAAAAACCTTTTGATATTTTGGTAGCTGCAAAAACTTTTAATAAAAATGATTGCATGAGGTATTTAGGGAGAAATGTTTTAAAAGTTGGATATCAGCCAGTACAAATTATTATTAAAAACACATCAAATAAAACTCTCATTTTCTCACCCAATCAAGTCAGTCTTCCATGTGCCCGAGTTGAACAAATATCCGAAAAAGTCCACACATCCACGGCAGGAAGAGCAACTGGGTATGGGGCTGCTGCTGTTTTAACTAGTGGGTTATTCCTTATACCTGCAATTGTAGATGGCGTAAAGTCTTCTAATGCAAACCGCGCTTTGGACGCAGACTACTTTGCTAAAGCGCTGAGTAAGCAAACGCTTCCTCCTAATTCCAAGCTTAATGGTTTGCTATTTGTTCCATCTAGTAGCTATGTCAGCGACTTTAAAATCACTCTTATTGAAGAAGGGACTAATAAAGCGTACGAAATGCCAGTGAAATTGTATTAGTTGTTTGTTTAATTCTTAATATCATCAGATGTTACCAATTGGTTGCTCGAAGTAGGAAAAAGTTTTGTTATGCCAGCACCATCTCTTACAACCAAAAGGCTTTTATTGCGTCAGTGGAAAGAGAGCGATCTGTCACTTTTTGCCAAGATGAACGCAGATAAACACGTAATGGAATACTTTCCTTCGACTCTTTCACAAAACGAAAGCAATTGCCTAGCGGAAAAGATTCAGAAAGAGCTGCGAGAGAAAGAATACGGTCTTTGGGCTGTCGAGGCCATAGACGCTGCTCCCTTCGTTGGATGCGTAGGATTGCACTACCAAGACTTCCCTGCCGCCTTCACTCCTTGTATTGAAATAGGCTGGCGGCTTGCTCATGAACATTGGGGCAAGGGATATGCTTTCGAGGCAGCATCGAAAATCATTAAGTATGCCTTCCAAACTCTAAGACTTTGCGAGCTTGTCTCATTCACCACAGTAGAAAATCAGCGCTCCAGAAAATTAATGGAAAGACTAGAAATGACCCGAAAGCCTGAGGATGATTTTGAATATCCTAAACTACCGAAGGGTCATCCCTTGCGACCACACGTATTGTACAGGCTCAAAAATCAAGAAACTTAAATATCAAAAAATTGATCCACTTTGAGATCATCTTTTAAAAAATTGCCTCTACTGCTTAGTCACCTGGGAGCTAGAGGAACCAAAATTGACATTTTGCCATTCCCATGAGAGAATCGCTCGCTATGGATCATAGCGTACGAGTAAACGCTCTAACAAAACAGTTTAAAGCGCGCAAGCAAAATATCATGGCCGTTAATGCCATTTCTTTTGCAATTAACAAGGGTGAGCGAGTTGCTTTTATTGGGCCTAACGGCGCGGGAAAGTCAACGACCATCAAAATCCTAACAGGTATTCTCCATCCTACCTCAGGAGAAGTCCGAGTACTAGGGATGGTTCCCTGGAGAGAGCGACGTACTCTCGGTTTTGAAATTGGCACCGTTTTCGGACAGAGAAGCCAGCTTTGGTATCACTTGCCACCGCAAGATGCCTTCGACTTGCTTTCAAAAATTTACGAACTCCATCAAAAGGACTATCAAAAACAGCTAAAGCGTCTCATCGACGTGTTTGAGATTGGTGATTTTTTGCATCGCCCTGTTCGAAAGCTCTCCCTAGGACAGCGAATGCGGTGTGAGCTTGTTGCTTCTTTGTTGCACAGTCCGAAAATTCTGTTTTTAGATGAGCCCACAGTGGGTTTGGATGTGACAGCAAAACTGAAGATCCGTAACTTGCTCAATCAAATCTCAAGCGAGCAAGGAACGACACTTTTCCTTACTTCTCACGACACCGCAGATATTGAGCAGGTATGTAAGCGAGTTATCGTGCTTGACAGTGGGAAAGTTTTGCGGGACTGCCCCTTGGAGAGGCTGCGCTCTGAGTATGTAAAGCGCAAAATTGTGACTCTCACGAGTGATCAGAAAGAGCTATCGCTTGGTTTGTCGGGTATTGAGGTGCTTGAAAATAGCAATTATATTTTCAAATGTGAAGTTGATCTTCAGTCTACTCCAATCGATCAAGTTATACATGCTGCGCTAAAAAAATGCTCAATTAAAGATGTGACGATTCAGGACCCTACAATGGAAGAAATTATCCGTAATATCTATGAGTAAATATCTAAAAGTTTTTTCTCTTTCGTGTCATCACACATGGCGCAATAAAAAGGCGCTCATTGGTTTGTCACTTTTTTTGGTTATCTGTCTAGTCATCTTCGCCAATCTATGGGAGGTGCTTGCAAGACGTAGAGGATTAACAACTATGGATCCTCAAGAACTACTTTGGTACATCGCTCTTAATCAATGGATACTAGTTGCTATTCCTCGCACTGAGAGAGTAATCGAAAGAGACTTCCGCACTGGAAAGCTTGCCTATTTAATCCCTCGTCCCATGTCCTACTTAGGATACGTTTTTGTACAAGCGTGTGGTCAAGCGCTTGTTTATATGGCAATGCTTGGTGTGATTTCGTATATTTTCACTTGGGGTTTTGTCGGATCTATTACCATTTCAGGATGGGGACTTGTTGTTGTCTTTGTCAGTGGGCTCCTTGCACTTATTTTGGGGATTATCCTTAAGATGATTATTGGCTTGCTCGCTTTTTGGATGCATGACGTAGATCCAGTAGCATGGATCTTTGAAAAATCTCTATTTGCACTCGGTGGTTTGCTCCTTCCTTTGAGTGCCTATCCGCCCGCATGGCAAGCGGTGGCAAAATACACTCCATTTTCAATGATTCTGGGTGGTAGAAGTGCCTTAGCCCTTCATTACAATCCGGTGATTGCCTTTGAGCTTTTAGCTCAGCTACTGCTATGGATTATTCTAGGAGGAATTATAGCTAGACTCCTCTATCATCGTGGTTTGAAAATTATGTCTATTGGAGGAGGCTAGTGATGCGGTTTTTCTTTTCTTTAGTCGCAATAAGTATCCGAGCTTCTGTGAGTCTTAAGCTAGCCTTTTTTATCGAGCTAGCACTTAACATAGGCAACAATTTAATTTTTTTCCTCATGTGGTGGATCTTCTTCGATAAATTCGACACTGTAGGAAACTGGAATTTTGATGATGTCCTGGTCATGATGGCTATCGTAAGAGGAGGATGTGGACTTGCAAGGATATGTTGTGGAGGAAGCAAAGTCCTCGCAGAAAAGATCACTACAGGTGGCTTAGACCTCTATATGACCCAACCTAAAAACCTCCTCGCTCATCTATTAGGGTCTGAATCACAATCCAAGGGATGGGGGGATATTCTCTCAGCGGTTATCTTATTTTTCTTAGCTGATGTGCACCTTACGCAGCTGCCAATGATTCTTGTAGGCGTTCTTTGTGGAGGAATTCTCTTTACTGCGATTGCTACAATTGCTCATAGCCTTTGTTTTTGGTTTGGCGATGTAGGTGAAGTGTCAAAAAAATATGTGGATTCCATCTTTCTCTTTGTTCATTACCCGGTTAATATCTATTCGGGTTTAATGCAGGTATTTATGTTCACTATCCTTCCAGCTGGAGTAATCGGATATCTTCCAGTGGAAGTCGTCAAGAGATTTTCATGGGGCATGCTTTTCGCTTTAGTAGGAGCTACCGGAATTTTTGTAGCTCTGGCCTCTTTTATATTTTATCGCGGCCTGCGTCGTTATGAGTCTGGAAACCTTTTCTTAACCTAAAAATATTTATCCTCTCTATGAATGTCATATCTTTTTCATCTTAAGAAAGATTGTAAATATTTTTATATATATTCATTTACTATCCTAAAGTGCAGTCTAGATCCAAGTCAATTCGTGGGCTGAATATACAATAAAAATCTAAAGCGAAAAATTGTATAGGGAAACTCAGAATTCGCTGAGGAATAACGGCTAACAGAAACCGGATATGTGCACAGGCCTGAGGTAAATAAAACAGTGCAGGAATGGGTGCATAAAAGAAAGCTTGAATCCCAGACATTCTCACAATTAAACAGCGCTGGCTCTCACTTTTATGTCGCGCAAAACAGTATTGGATGAGAAATAAGTTCCCGAGGAAGGGGTCCTTTCAAATCGATAGAGAATGCATGAATCCCAATAGGAGTTACGACAACAAGTAGTTGCAACACTGAAGAAAAAAAGAATTCATAGGGATTTCTGAACTCATGTTTGGTCTAGTTTATTTATTTGTAAAAATAGACTATCAATTTTTTCTTGAATTGCTTGATAATTTGTGCATTGATTAATCAAGACTGCAAAAGCGATGTTGTCAGTATATCCCGCATACCCTTTAATTAAAAACATAGATCCAGATTTTGCTCGCATAGTACACTTTTTTTTAGGTAAAGACTCAAAGAAAATAGGGAATAGATTCGACTTTTCTACTCTCAGCAGAATCTCAACCAATTGCCTTGTGGTAATTAGATTTTTTCTTGATAAACCGGACCCATCGATCATGTTAAATCCATTTAGATTAACATTTCTGGATTTCCAAAAATCTGTGACCGCCTTTGCACCCGAAATAGTAGAGCCCTCTCCATTTATTTCTTCTCCAATTTTTTTAAGAAGATGCTCTGCATAGAGGTTAATACTTTTTCGATTGGTCCAATGTACGATCTCTTGGATAGTTGGAGAATAAGTAATGTTAAAACCGACTCGATTAATTTGTGGTCCAATATCCTTTTTTTCAACCACAATTCCCCTATGTTGAAGTTCTTGAGTGAGCAGATCAGCACAAAGTGCAGAAGGATCAGGAATAGCTCCTTTAATGAAAAATTCATCAACACCTGATGGAATAGTTCCACGAACATACTGTACATTAGAAAATTCTGACCCAAATATGCATGTGCGGTCTCCCGATCCTTCTGGACCTGTTTTTACCTCATTATGAAGGATTAATGATGCTAATGGTGGGTCGGTATGTAAAATGCTCGCCTGATCTCCTTGTCTGCTAGCAGGTTTAAAGGAAATGGAGTATGAATTTTCATGAAAAGATAGAGCCGATGCTCCTGCACCATAATAATTTCCTAAATCTTCCCAGGTCCAACTTGGGACAGCAAGAGCTTTTTCCCATTTACTCGCATCTGCAACTATTCTTCCACTAATTTTGCAGATTCCTAGTTTCTCTATTGCCTCTCCCCATATACCGAGTTGCTCTTTCCAAGAATGAGATCCAGAAATACGACCTGATCCGAGGCAAGGATCTCCACCACCTCGTATGTATATATTCCCTTGAAGTGTTTTTGTGTCGTCAATAAATCCATCATACTCAAGTTGCGTTTCGAATTTATTGTCAGAACCAAGAATTTGTAATGCTGCTGCAGTGGTCACAAGCTTCATACATGAAGCAGGGACTAAACTCAGATCACAATTCTCAGAAATTAGGACTTCATTATTATCACGCCTGACCGCATAAACACTCACGATAGCATGATCTATGGGCGAAGAATCAGTGCAATATAAAGGAAAAACTGCAAAGAAAAAAATAGTTAGAACAAATTTTCTAACAAATAAAAATAAATTATTTCGCAATTGACTTGCAGTCACATTATTCTCCTTTAATTAATTCAAAAACTTTGTTTTTTTCTGTGTTTTAGCTTTTGATAATTCTAATTCTAAAGGAGATTGCAGACAAAAGAAAAGTTCGCGAGCTTAATGCGACAGTAAAAGAACGTTATCTACAAAAAGCGAAAGCACTCCAACCTATTGCGCCGAACTATCCGATAAGCCCTCCGCACAAAATGGTTGCCGAGGTACAACAACACGCTTTATCTATTTACGAAGCAGCTGTGGGGTGCTATTGAAGCAATCTTCACTAAAAATCATGGATGTAGAAGATAGCAATCTTGTTATCAAGAAAATATCTTAATGCAGTGTTTAGATGCTCAATACTTACTTCGAGAGACAAATAAATGCGCGAGGGATTCGCGGTTGCCGGAGTTTCATAGAGCTTTTCACATCCCATAGGTAAGACAATGTCTTGTTTTTTTTCGACTTCGAGATCGATCTGGATTGTTTTTTGGCCTGCGATATCAACATAGGTAAGGTTTTGGTCTGAAAGTTTTAGAAGCAGGTGGAACATTTCCATATAACGAGGAAGAGTAATGTGCTTAAGATTGCTCTGTGGATATTCACTTACAACCCGAATTCGTGGATCAATCTGGGTGAGGTCACTGTCAGTTCTAACAAGGAGGTGCATGTGGCGAGCATCTTCGATCGACTCGTTCGTATAGACCCAAGATAGTGGAAGGGAGATGAGTCCTTTAATGGTATATTCTAAAGTAGTAAAAGAAGTGATAAAAAGGTTCATAAGTGTGCAATCAGAGAAAAGGACATCTTTGAATGAAGCGTAGCGCCTAGCAGCTTTCCATGATTCACCAAAAACTGACCACATATTTTTGATTTCTGTAAACCAAGGGAATTGATAGAACGGCGTATTATCAATAAATTTACAATATCCCTGAGTGATCCTCACGTTGTGCCATTCAGGAGCTGTGAGATAGGTACGGATTTGATCACGGACATACTCAGGAACGGCGTGCGCTTGTGCACGAAATTCTTCTTCAGTCAGTGCTTTTTTTGTAAAACGTACGAGTGAATTGAGTGTTGCATCACCTGGACGAATCAAAGGTGGATGAGGGTCTCGAATAAAGCCGGCTTTTTCTAGAAGAGATTCCCAATAAGCGAGGCTTTGAAAGTTGCGAAACTCGCGTAGTTCTTCTTTAAGAGGTACTCCTGTGCCAACATTAAAAATGCTATGAATAACTGATAACATTGCCTGATGCTTTGAAGAAATGGCATCATGATCCATTAGGATAAAACTACCGCCTGGACTGAGAATTCGGCGAAGTGATTGGATAAATGATTCTAGCTTATGTTCGGGAATATGGTGAAGACCAATGTACATGGCCACAAGGTCTACACTTCCAGAAGGAATATCTTGATGGCGGATTGGTTCATACTCATTGAGGTAGATAAATCGATCATAGGGTCTGGGAAAGCCAGATTCGACGTAATCAGCGAGTTTTTCACTCTCATTAACGACATAGAAGGGGCCTTGTACATTCAGTTTTCTCTTTAATAGGCGACATAGTCTCCCCGGATAGCCAATCTCAACATAACCTTTTAGAGGTTGGCTGCCCATCAGCTCTTGCACTTGATCCGATAGGTCTTTTTTTAAAGCTAGGAGTGATTTTAATGTTAATTTGCTTTTCTGTAAGAAAGAAAAAGATCCTTCACTTAAGCGCTTTTGCAATTCACGGTACACCATCTCATCGTCAGAGTTTGGGTTGGTCAAAATATCATCGACAAGAGCCATGAATCTTTTCTGGTCAAGCTGCATAAAAACATGGCTTAAGAAGTCTTTTATCCATTGCCTTTGGACGGGATCAGAAAACACGGAGCTGAAGTAAGAAGGCTTTGTCTTAGCGGATATTGCATTTTTTGCAAGTACATATTCTTCATAAAACCCATTCGTGAAGATCATCTCAGGATCATAGAATTTTTTCTTTTCTGCGATTTCAGACCATTCAGGATAGCAGGTGCGGAATTGTTCTAAGGTGGCAAAGTTTTGATAAGGAAGGTAATAGGTTCCACCATGGACTTTCAAATAATCGACTACCGCTTGGATCCAAAGACGAGTTTTTTGAATTTCTTCTGGAAGAAGCGATTGGTTGAAGAAGAGAACAATAGCAAACATGTTCTCGTTGCGTGCATAAGAAAAACCAATACTTTCATTTCGTTTTACATAACGAACAGAGGCATTGTATATCGGAACCCTGTTCTTCCTTAATATGCTTCCTAAAAAGCGAAGGAAATGATTCAATTGAGATGCAGGGACAAAATACTCCTGCAGCCATTCCGCATCGATGGTTGATTCATTAAAAATAGATCTAAGATGGAATGTCATGGCTTCATTCCGGTCTGTCTTTTTTGCTCCAATAGATCCAGATCGCTCCATTTTCCATGCAAGAGGTAGAGCCCCTGGAAAGCGTCGGGCGATTCCCAATTCTATCCGCTCAGGAATATGCCCTCTTTCAGGTTCATTAGAAATTTTTGAAACTACACTCTCAATACCATCCTTAAAATAATTTAAAGCAATTCCTGTTTCAAACATGCTTTCTGGATCAAAGCAGAGGCGGAAGTAGTGCATTTCAATTTGATCATTCTCAGATACATAATTTTTAAAGTAAGAAGCATAGTCCTCTACAGCCATCTCTTCGGTATCATATGCCATTGTTGTGTTCGTTGTTAGAGAAAGGTCTGCTTCTAGTATCGCACCGAATCCTCCCAATCCACCGATTACTAAATGAAAAAGCTCTTCAGTAGGATAGAGTCGTTGTATTTCTCCTTTACTATTGACAATCAGGAGTGAATCAACTGTTTCCTTTAGTGTACCTGCCTTATGGTCCCATCCATGACAATTAACTGATAACGATCCTCCAATCGAAAAAATATTTGATGCTTGCATTACCTTGACCGCAAGACCGTGTTCATTCGCCGCTGTTTGTACATCACTCCAAAGAGCTCCTGCTCCTGCTCTAACAACTTTTCTCTCAGGATCTACTTTCACGTGATTTAAGTAATTGAAATGGATCAGTAGGTCTTGTTCATCCACTGGGAGTGCTTGCTTTCCTTGGCTCATTAGAGCTCCAGCAAATGTAACTCGTTTACTAAGTCTCTTGGCCTCATTTAATATTCTGATCACATCTTCAGGAGATCTTGGATAGAGTTCTAAATTTTTCGCTGAATAAAGTTTCCCATATGGAACAATAATTTTCTGTAATGGGAGATTTGTGACAAAGTGCTGACTCACTAAGTCTGCTGAGATTATCCCTGAAGGGAATGTTACAAAACCGAGGAGGCATCGCTTCACTTTGGCAAAATTCTGTTTGGCATATTGATTATGTTCTGGTTTTTTCGAAAAAGGGGTTAACCCAGATTCGTAGATTCCTTTTGCTGTATATTGAGCTGTATCACAGAGTAAACAAACAGGAAGAGCAGTTACGCTCATTATTTTCGCTATTGTTTTGCTAACAGGACGTCGGATAAAGTTCTTACTTCCTCGGTATAGGATACGATCGATTACATTTTGCAACTTTTTCTGTGCAGATGCAAACATCGGACCTTTTGGTTTTTTCATTCAAATATGGTTTGAAGACATCCTCGCAAATGCACTTCTCTTCTAAAACGCTCTTCTGTAGTTTTCGATCAGCCATCTCTTCACGAACTGTTTCCACTCCACTGATTGTGAAGGTGGCAACAATTACAGCCACTAAAACAAGAAAGATTTTTTTCTTTTTCATATAAAACTCTCATTCCGCACCAAAGAGAGTATTTCATAAAATTTTTTAAAAATCAAGCCAAATCATGCAAGAGGGTTTTCCATCTAAATATAACATCAGCTAGAATCTTCCATTACATATAGAGGAGGGATGGTTGTGGCCCTATTAACGAACAAGCAAGTAGGTTTGTATTTTAGAACTTGGAATCCAAGGATGGAAGTCTTCCATTATCAGTGCGTGAACCCTTCCTAACCACAATGGAATTCAAAAAGCGTCCGGAAGAATGGGGGCGGTGTGACTCGAACACACGAAGACCGAAGTCGAGGGATTTACAGTCACATCCTAATGATAATCAGCGATAATTTACAACATCTATTTCATTGGTATTTAGAAGATTAGAATCATGTGCTCTATCTATCCGGGTCTGTGGAACGAACTGTGTAAACAACTAAGGATGGGGAGCAAATAACCTCCCCCTCAAAAGCAAAAAAAATCTATGATATTCACGACGTCATAGATAAAGAAAGGAGTGT
>JAUIKQ010000014.1 GCA_030430655.1 Chlamydiia bacterium | reverse complement strand
GCTTTTACATTGATGAATATGTAATCGATAGTATCTATAACGAAAAAATAAACACTTTACTCTGTGAGAATATCCCAGTACTTAAGCAACAGAAGGTTTTATTCAGTATTGAGTATCAATATGAAGATGAAAATGAGGATGAAGACGATGATGGGTTCGAAATGCTAGCGTTTTTCTCAACCAGGGCAAAGGCAAGAAGTGCGCTAAATGAATTGTTGAAAATTCCCGCGATAAAGTTAATTAAAGATAGATTAGTTATAACTGAAGAGTCTATTGATAACAAAGAGTGGGGGGAAGGCTTTATTACCTGGCAGCAATCACTAGAGACAGCTGCTAAAGAGTCAGAGCAGGACTAGAGGGTCGAGAAAAGTTCTATCGGCTCGAATATCTTCCTTGATTTTGGAAAGCAAATAGATGTTACGTATGGCGATGGAAAGAGAGGGTGGAGATAGGCGCTCTGGGAAAATGTTTTCGACCTCTCCACTCACTAACTTAGTATAGCGTATGTCAGTTGAAACATTTATTTCCAAGGATGAAAGTACGTGTGCACCACGACGGCGTGCGGCTATGTAGAGAAAGTGTATCAAACCAGGCTGCTACAGCTGAAAGTGACTTGCCAAAACCTTCAAGGGAAGGCCGCTTGGTGAACAGCTTTCTCGCAATCCGGACGATAGTCTAATAAATGGATACTGAGTTTCCATTTGAAAATTTGGAGACATTTAGTTGTTGGCCAGGCAAAAAAAACATGGAGATCATTCACATGAATAGCATTTATTTTGTTAATCATATTCACATGTACTATCACAACCGTTTAAAAAATATAGAGTATTTTGATAGGAAGCCTATCGGTTTTTTCTATTCAAAAGAAGAAGCCCTTCGCCTTATTGACCTCTATAGGACGCTGCCGGGGTTCAAAGACCATCAAAACGGTTTTTATATCGACGAATATGTAATTGATAGTGTCTATAACGAAAAAATAAACACTTTGCTCTGTAAGAATATCCCAATAGGTAAGCAGCAGAAGGTTTTGTTCAGTATTTGGTATCAATATGAAGATGAGGACGGAGACAATGATGAATTTGAAATACTGGCGTTTTTCTCAACCAAAGCAAAGGCAAAAAGTGGATTAAATGAATTGTTGAAAATGCCTGACATAAAATTAATTAAAGATAAATTGAGTATAATTGAAGAGCCTATTGATAGAAAAGCTTGGGGAGAGGGCTTTGCTACCTGGCAACAATCACGAGAGACAGCGGCGAAAAAAGCGAAGCAAGATTAGAGGGTAAAATTGGGTCTGTGGAACGAACTGTGTAACCAACTAAGGATGAGGAGCAAATAACCTCCCCCTCAAAAGCAAAAAAAATCTATGATATTCACGACGTCATAGATAAAGAAAGGAGTGTTTACATGGAAAAAGAAGCAAAATTTGACCTCAATGAGGAGCTTAAAAAGTGCAGAACAATAGCGGACTTAACAGGCAAGGATGGGCTTTTTAAGAAGCTGCTTAAGCAAATGATTGAGGGGGCTCTTGAAGGGGAGATGGAGTCTCATTTAGGATATATAAAAAGCAGTCCACAAGGCCATGCTCCAGAGGACATGCTAGAGGATATGCCTCCTCTAGACGACAAGAAATTTAAAGGAAAGCTCTACATAGAAGGAGTAAAAGAAATTAAGATTAATAGAAAGCCCTTCACTGGCATTTAAAAAAAACACATGATGATGGCGAGATTTTAGACTTTGAAGTTTACGACCATAACGTCATTTTGGGTATTGAGTGGAAAAATTATTCTCCCAAACCAAGAGATTCAGACTTTTCCCTCATTAACATAACGGCTGAAAAAATTCGCTGGGAAAATGTTTTGGACCTCCCCACTTACTAACTTAGTATACCTTATGTCAGCTGAAGCCTCTATTTCTGAGAGTGGAGCAAAAACGTGTGCACGTCATGGTTATCATCCAACTACGCGGCTAAAGATATCAGAACAGATTGGATAGGAACTATCTATCCAAATGCTGTAAAGGCGGGACATCAAACTTTTGAGAACGTAAAAACAGGGGAAAAACTTCGCTACGATCAGGGTAAACCTGGTAAATATGGCTACTTTGATTCGCATTTGTATCCCCCATAGGAGTTAGCACATGGATATTTCAAAATATCAAGACTTCTTTCATGACGGCACTTTACTCGACTTTAACCATCAAGGAACCAGTATTGAAGTCTCAATGATAAGCGCTGACATAATTCCAGAGCACATGTTGGAAGATATGCCTCCTCTAGACGACAAGAACATTAAAGGAAAGCTCTACATAGAGGGAGTAAAAAAAATCGAAATTAATGGGAAGGCTTTTGATGGATTTTTAAAAATAACGCATGACGATGGTGAGATTTTAGACTTTGAAGTTTACGATCGTAACGTCATTTTGGGTATTGAGTGGATGAATTATCCTCCTAAACCAAGAGATTTAGACTTTTCCCTCATTAACATAACGGCTGAAAAAATTCGCTGGGAAAATGTTTTGGACCTCCCCGCTTACTAACTTAGTATACCTTATGCCAGTTGAAACTTTGACTTCTGAAGGTGCAGAAAAAGCGTGCGTATGTCACGGTTGCCATGCAGCTACGCGGCTAAAGCCACATCAGACCAGATTGGATGGAAGTTGCCAATACTTCTCATCAAAAGCGGGAGGCACCGGCTTTTGACCCTATTTAAAAACCCTATTCATCTGAGTCAAAATACATCCTAATAAATAATCAAGAGTAGATTATGCACGAACTGGTCTTAATAGAAAGAAGTCCCTCGTATTACAAAACCTGGCCTAGCTTGGAAAAAACAATACCCGAACTGTCGGTTGAAACAATTGTTGATAAATACCAGGGGTTTGAAGGAGATTTGATTGACCATTTTTTGGTAGAGAATGATGTTGCAGATTACAAGCAGAAGCTGGACGAATTTTTAAGATATAAAGATTTAGAGAACTGCTTCTTGCTGCATCTGATATCAAACCAAACGCTAACCCCTTCCCAACTGCAAACTCAGGCGGATAGCTTAGGTTATGATATCGGTTTTTGTAATGGAAAAAATTTAGCAGTTTATTCTTCTATCTTTCATGAGATTCTATTTGGTCATATCAATGAGTTGGTTACGTACAAAAATTTGCTAAACAAAGAGCTTTTGTTTCCAAGCAAGGAGGTAGCGGAAAACTATGTTCGCCTACATGATGAAATGTGAGCCCAAGGGCGAGATGTTGAAGACATAGTGGAAATGACGATTTATGAAGTTTGGAAACATAATTAGCTTACCTTTACAATCTGTAGCTGAAAATCAACTTGCTAAAATCTCGAAGAATAAACGGGTTGGTGAACGATTGCCTGAAAGTCCAGATGGGCTGTTAGCTGCAAAAGCGGCGTATCAGACGTTTGCGAACGTAAAAACGGAGGAACAACTTTGCTGTGATATGGCTACGCCTGCTAAGCCAGGACGCAAGGGAGAGAGTCACTGGCATCGGCCTAATCCGGATACTACAAGTAAGTTTGATGAATATCTGAATGCAAAAGGTAATCCAGTTCCTAATAATCACAAAGATTCACATTTGTATCCCCCAAAAGACTCTAAGTGCCATCTATGATTTTACAGCGTTTGGAGAAAAGCTCCGCGTAAATCCCAAAGCGAAACTATACAGCCCCTGGTAATCTTCTAAACGCCTTAATCCAGAACTGCGCCTTGTTTATTTTGGGGAACGGTGCAACCCAGCGATAGGAAGATGGCTCACAACTGATCCAGCGGGGTTTGGAGACTGCTCAAGGTGTGTTAACACTGGCCGCTGCGTATGCAGGCTATAGGTGCTATCAGGCCTACCAGGAAAATCAGCGACTTGCTAGAATCCTTGAATCCAGAGCTTCAAAGGAAAAACCGTGGAGAACTAAATGGAAATGATTATTTACGAGATTTGGAGGCACAAATGAGGTTTTATGTTTCGCTGGAACCATAAATATTCGATAGAAGTGAACACTTCAGTTAAATGCGCTTGGGATTTTTGCACAAATCCAAGCCATTGGCCAAAATGGGACAAATGTTTTGAGGCTTGTTTTCTTGTAGGAGATTTCAAGCCTGGGGCTCATATCAAGGCAAAAATCAAAGATAAACCAATCTACATAACCATTTTAATTACCGAAGTTAAACCTTACTCTGAATATCGCATATTGATGAAGAATCTTTTTGCTCGTCAGGAAAGTCTGGTTACTTTTAAAGAGCTCGCCTCAGGAAATACGCAAATTATGCCCCAAAATTGGGTTTCAAGCCTCTTTGTCCCTTTTTTGAAGTCAACCCTTCTTAAGAATGTCGAAAGGGTATATGCAAAATGGACAGAGGTTTTTATGGAACATTGTGAACAAGAGGCTCTAAAGAATGATTAGGTTTTAATTACCTCCGCTGTAATAGTCAAAACTTGACCTGATGGATAGGGTCTTTAAAGCGAACTGTGTAAACAACTAAGGCAGACTTAACAGGCAGGGACGGTCTTGCCGACGCAAGGAAACATTGCACTGTATCCTAAGAGATCCCGCTTGCCTCTTCTAGATGCGTTTTTACACTTTTTAGAAAATCACACCCATAGATCCCATCAACAACGCGATGATCGAATGTCAGAGATAAATGCATCTTTGAACGAATGGCAATATGATCACTTTCTAGCACGCTCACCTTCTTTTCTATCGCGCCTACTCCAACAATCGCTACTTCTGGATGCCTGATGATAGGAATGCCAATTTGTGTCCCCGCCATACCAAAATTTGTCATGGTAATGGTTCCTTCTTGCGTGCTGTCCAAAGCGAGTTGCCCCGCACGCGCATTTTGCGCAAGTGTCCCAATGTCCTGCGCTATTTCTACCAAAGACTTGATATGACAGTTTTTCACAACCGGAACAACAATACCTTGCTTCACACTCACTGCAATCCCTAAATGCACCCCTTTTTTCACTACAATCGTGTCGTCCTCTAACGAAGCATTGAGAAAAGGAAATTTTTGCGCTGCACAAGCAATAGCCTTGGCAATAAAGGCAGTAATAGTAAGTTTATGACTATACTCGGTAAGAAACCGCTCTTTTTCTTTTGCAATAATCCCTAAACACTCAGTCACGTCTACCTCCGACACTAGCGATGCATGCGGAGCTTGGTAAAAAGACCTCACCATATTCTGCGCAATGATTTTACGCATCTTTGTCATAGGCACGCGCTCATCTTCTTCCTGAGATAAGCCCCCTCCCTGCCTGGTTGATAGGTACTTCTCTACATCCTTTTTGCTTAATCGCCCCCCTCTTCCCGTCGCCTTGATCGATTGCAGCTCATCTAAATCTACCCCTTCTTCCTTAGCAAGGTGTAAAACCGCTGGAGATAAAAAAGAAGAAACATCAGAAGATGCCTTAAAGCTATCTGCCGATTCGGTCTCCCCTACTGCAATAACCGCAAGGGGCTCACCCACGTCCACATCTGTATCAGAATTTGTAATAATTTTCTTTAAACGACCAGCAACGGGAGAGGGAATTTCGCTGTTTACTTTGTCAGTAGATACTTCTAAAAGGGCTTCGTCAAGCGCTACTTCCTCCCCTTCCCTCTTAAACCACTGCACCACCGTTGCACTCACAATGCTCTCACCAAGCTTGGGAAGTGTTATGTGGATCTCTTTTGCCATGATAGCTCCAAAAATTATTCTAACCAGGTAGCTGTATGGTACTGTTTTTCATTAATTTGTCGCTCTTTTTTTGCAACAAAAACCGCAGCTACACCATCCCCTAAAATATTGACTACGGAAGAAACCATCTCCCTTAACCTGTCCACTCCCGCTATCAAAGCAATCCCTTCTAAAGGCAACCCCATGGCATTCAGCACAACTGACAACATGACAAGCCCAGTGCCAGGAATGCCTGCTGCACCAATAGCAGAAACAAGCGATGTTAGTATCAGTATTACTATTTTGAAAAGGGTTATTTCAATGCCATAGCTTTGCGCAATAAAAATTGCTGCTACCGCCTGCCCAATCGCCGCACCATTCATGTTAATTGTCGACCCTAAAGACATAACAAAACCTGAGATATCACTAGAAATCCCCAAGTGGTCCCGCGCGCACTCTAGCGACACGGGCAACGTAGCAGAACTACTACTCGTAGTGAATGCCAAAACTATGGCATCTTTCATCCCTTTGAAAAAAGGGAGGACCTCCACTTTCGCCAAGTAGCGTAAAGCAAGAGGAAATATCACCACGACTTGCAACAAGCACGCGATGTAATTGCATAACAAAAATTTTAAAAGAGGCAAGATGACTCTTAAGCCAATGGATCCCACAGCATAAGTGATAAGGGCAAAAACACCATAGGGAGCAAACCGCATGATAAAATGGGTCAGCGCATACATCACTTCGCTCACCGATTCAAGGAAGGTTAAAATGGGCTTTCCTTTTTCCCCCGCAAACGTAATAGCAAAAGCAAAAAATACCGAAAATACAATGACTTGTAAAATGTTGCCTTCCGCAAAAGCCGCAAAAGGGTTAGAAGGAATCACAGAAAAAATAAAGTCTACTATGTTTAAAGAGGAGGAAGCTAGAGGGTGGCTCCAAGAAAGGTCTAGTCCTCCTCCCGGTTTTAAAACAAAGGCCAAAACAAGCCCTAGGCTAATCGCTACTACAGTGGTAATGCAGTAGAACAACAAGGTTCTAAGGCCAATTCTTCCAAGCTTTTTGGGATCATTAATGTGACAAATGCCAGTGACTACAGAGGTGAAGATAATTAATCCCACAAGCATTTTTAAAAGGTCTATAAAGGCGTTTCCAATATGCTCAAATATCGGGACGGGCTTTCCTAAAGTAAGCCCAACAGCGATGCCTAAAAGCAAGCCTAGTAAAATCTTAATCCAGGGTTTCATGTCTGCTCCCGCTTTTTGTCTATGCAGTCTTGCTTCAGCTGCTCATAATGGTGCTTTCCATAGACAACAACAGGTTGTATGCAAGCAACAGAAAGGGGCAATGGCAGACCAAGGCCTTGTATTTTTACAAAATCTTTTTTCGTGCACACAAGCATTTGGGCGCCTTGCGCCTTTGCATCGCACGCAAAGGCATGCAAAGCATCAAAAGAGGGCGCCTTGTGATCTGGCACTCTCAGCTCTCGCACAATCGTTCCTCCAGCCTTTTGTACATTTTCTATAAAAGTACAAGGCGCGCCAAGACCATAAAAAAGGGCAACACGCTGGTTTGCAACAGCGCGGGTAAAGGTGGTGACATAACGCATGCCTATAACGGGGCAATCGCTCCAAAAGCGCAATTGTGCTTCACATGTGTCCATATGACACTGAGACTGCACGTGTGTTAAGACGATGTAATCCATATGTTTTAAACGCTTGGGTGTATCTCTCAGTAGTCCTTTGGGTAAGAAGCTTCCTCGTCCAAAAGGGTCGTTTCCGTGCAAAACAGCAATATCCATGTCTCTTTCAAGGCGTCTATACTGCATCCCATCGTCCAAGATCACATAATCGATGTCGAGGCTAGCTGCCAGCTGCTCTGCGAAAACTCTATTTTTCCCTACAATGATATGCGCTTTTGTGTCCTCAAGTAAGAGCTTAGCCTCATCCGAACAAAAATGGTGCGTCAATATGCCTGCTCGGTCCAAGAGAACGGGACGTTTGTTTTTTTCTAAAAAAGAGCGGTATCCTCTGAGCAAAATAGCAACTTTGCCAATAGACTCCAAATCTTGCGCTAAATAACGGACGAAGGGGGTTTTCCCAGAACCTCCCGCCACAATATTCCCCACGCTAATAACAACAGTGCTTGGGACAAATCGCCTTAGCCAATGACGCTCATAGCACCTATGGCGCGCGAGCACTCCCCACTTATACGCTAGGGAAGCCCCAGACAGGAAGGAGGATAAGCCTTTTGGAAAACGGCCAGTCTCAATATAACGAAGCAATCTTAGCTCTAATTCACTCTGGAAATCTTTTTTTATCCACATGAAGCATCACATAAGTAAAAAAGCCGTTGCTCCACCACTCCAATAATCGCATGAATCGCTGCCATATGGGCCTCTTGGACAGGACCTGAAGCCGTAAAACCCCCCACAATCCACTCAAAATCACAAAGTCCCTTTAGCTTTCCTCCGTCTTTTCCTAAAAAAGCCACCGTTACTAGGTTTTGCTCACGCGCCTGCTCGGCAGCTTTTACGAGGTTCTCAGAGTTGCCACTTGTCGTTAAGGCAATAAAGACGTCTCCCTCTTTTCCATGTGCCTCAACCCCTCTTGCAAAAACAAGGTCAAATGAGGTATCGTTCGCAACACAAGTTAAGTGCCCAGGATCAGAAAGCGCTATCGCTGGCAAAGCCGCCCGCTTTCTTTGGAAATACCCCGTCAGCTCTTCTGCAAAATGCATAGCGTCACATAAACTACCACCATTTCCTGCAATAATGAGCTTGCCCCCCTTTTTATAACAATCGGATATAGCCCCTGATACCCGCTCAATAAACTCCACACCCTTATCTGTTTTTAGACGCTGTATTGCGCTAACTGACAGATCTATAGCTTCTATAATCGATTCTCTGCTCACGATGTCTCCTTTTTCAAACAGCGGCCCGATACTGAGCGATGTCAATTTTATCTTCTTTTTTCGCAACATAAACCGCCGCCACCGCATCTCCCAAAATGTTCACAACTGTCGCCATCATATCACGAATACGATCAATGCCTGCGAGCAGCCCAATGCTTTCTAATGGCAGTCCCAGCGCATTTAACACAATAGATAACAAAATCAACCCACTGCCCGGCACGCCTGCTGTTCCTACTGCAGATATCAGCGCAACAAAATACAGCGTGGCTATTTGAAACCAATTTAAATCAATGCCATACCCTTGAGCAATGAAGAGGGCAGCAATAACCTGCCAAATCGCTGTTCCATTCATGTTGACTGTTGCGCCCAACGAAAGAACAAAACCTGATACATCGGGAGATATCCCAAGTTTTTCCCTTGCACATTCTAAAGAAATGGGCAAAGTAGCGCAACTACTAGACGTGGTAAATCCAACTAAAATGGCCTCTTTCATTCCTCTAAAAAAAGGAATGACTTCAAGCTTTGCTACATAACGTATCGCAATAACAAAAACGCACCCTATCTGCAGAAGACATCCAAGCAGCATACAACCTAAAAGAAGCAAAAGAGGATAGAGAATTTTTGACCCAAGAGCGCCAACAGCTGTGGCCATAAGAGCAAAAATCGCATAAGGTGCCAATCGCATCACTAAACGGGTCAGTACTCCCATCACTTCATTTAGTGACTCAATGAGGGATAAAGCGCTTTTCCCTTTCTCTTTTGCTACCAAAAGGGCATAGGCAAACAAAGTAGCAAAAACGATCACCTGCAAAATATTTCCCTCAACAAAAGCAGCGAAAGGATTTTTCGGAATCAACTGACACAAGAACTGCGCCACATCAAAGTGCGCTTTTGCATCTCCTGCATATAATTGGCTACTTAAATACAAATGCTTTCCGGGCTGCACCACCTGCACAATACCCAACCCAATAGTAATGGATAAGAGGGTGCTGATGACATAAAACCCAAGCGTAAATAGCCCGATGCGCCCCAGTTTCTTGGGATCACCGATGTGGCAAACACCTGTGACAAGTGAGGCAAAGACAAGCAAAGGCACCAGCATTTTCAACAAGCCGATGAATGCACTCCCCGCCTTTGCCAGAAAATCGACAGGGCGGCCCAGTACGTACCCAGCTGCAACACCAAGTCCTAGGCCTAATAAAATTTTTATCCAACTTTTCATAATATTCGTTAAAGGAGCATAAAGGATTTTCACAAAAACAGCCAGTTCAACCGAAATTTTCTCGGGATTTGACAAGCCGATTTTTTTTCTTTAAAATGGCCCACTTTTTTACCAAGGTGTTTTAAAAATGGGCAACATAAAAGTAGTAAGCCAGATACCTAGTTACAGAGGGTGGGAAGAGGTAAAATCCTTCAAGAGTCTAGGCAGGGTCGTTGATGTTCAAGGGCGGCAAGTAAGAATCATCGCTAAAAAAGAGCGCTCTTTTTCTTTCATTGAGAGGATCGAGCGCTTTTTTCTTGGCGTTTTAAGGCTGCTCCCCACGCTCCTTTGCTCTACCTATAGCTGGAAGACCCTGCGCAAACTAGTGACAGCAAAAGCAGAGACGGTACGTTTTGCAATCCCTCACGTTGTTACTAGCTCGCCAACAAGCTCTCCAACAAAACGGGTCATAAACCAACTAAACCTCCATACAAACAAAGAGGCTATCGAAGCCGCACTTAAACAATTTGTCAATACGTCTGGTGAGGAAGGAGCGTCTCTATTCTCGCTCGCGAAATTTCCAAACTACATTTTTAGGACGGCAACCGCTTCCTCCGAAAAATCGATCCTTGCCCGGCATGAGAATATGCAAAAAGCCGCCCAAGTGTGCAGAGACCGCAAATTAGATCGCTTAGTTGTCCCTGATACAGAATTGTTTTGTGTAGAGCACGCTGGATCCCAAAAACGTATCTTTATGGAAGAAAAACTGGATACAGACGCAAATGTTAGCCATCAAGAGCATTACTTTAACAATAAACCAAACTTAGAGAAGACCGTACGTCAACTCGCCGTTTTTATCTGTGAAACGGGATTCGATAATGTCGATTGGCATAGTATTCCTTTCCTTCAAGATTCTGCTGAGCCAAAAATTGGGCTCATTGATCTTGAGTCGATGGACGATCCAAGCGTGGGACTCTTTGGATGCCCACACTCAAAAAGGAGGGGTTTGGTTCGATGTGTGACCCAAAGCCACTGGGAAACCATCGGAGGCATTGCTCAAGACTACGGTGTGGACACGGATAACTTTGAAGCGGCGTGCCGCCACCGATTACGGGAACTAGAATTGATACCATATCATCAAAACCGGGGCATCAAGACAGGAACAGAAGCACTTATTATTGGTGAAAACGCCCTAGGACTCCCTTTAGCTCAAGAGGTTAGCGCAGTGAATATAAAATCGAGAATGGATGTGGAGCACCTTCTACTAAGGATTGTTGATGCAATAAACTCCAAGCTTCAAGCAAGCTCAGATGCAGACACGCCCGCTGCTCGGCGCCGCTTCACTCTAGACACCGAAGAAAGCCCCTTCATCGATCTTGGTAATAGGGCTGCATATGATAAAACCACTTCCTGGGTAGGGCATATTCTGCAAACGCTTGTCGAAAAAGGATATCTTTTCTCTTATACAGCAGAAGAGGAAAGCAAAAAATATCACATCCAAGCATAGCCCACTTCCTTTAAGGGGGCTTTAAAGGTGTGGCGCGTTTTTTTAGTCGGATGAACAAGGCGCATTTTCCAGTGGTGCAGCGCAATGCCTTTGAAAGGAGTAGAGGCGCCATATTTTCTATCGCCAATAATAGGGTGGTTTCTATGGGAGAACTGGGCCCGAATTTGGTGATACCGGCCCGTGCGCAATTGTATCAAAACAGCGCTCATTCCCTGTTGGTAGCGTAACAATCGAAAGCGCAGCTCCGCCCTTTTCCCCCTTTTGACAATAGCAGCTTTATACTCCCTTTTTTCCAAAGAGTCTACATAAAGACCGCGCAGCGCTGTTTTGCCCTCCACTTGCGCTACATACCATTTATCGATGCGCGCCTTGCGCATTTGCTCTTGCAAGCGAGACAGCGCTTTGCTTGTTCTTGCAAAACACACAAGGCCACTTGCCACTCTATCCAATCGGTGAATGGGATGCAAAAATACCTCACCTGATTTAGCAAACTGCGTTTTTATCCACGCTCTTGCTAGAACTTCCAAACTCATGGAATGGGCAGGAGAAGACTGCGTTGCAAGCAGCGGAGGCTTGTTTACCACCAAAAGGTGGTTGTCAAGATAAACAACGCTGTCTGAGAACTTCATATAACATCAACGTTGTGGCCGCCGCAACATTCAATGAATCGGCAACGCCCTGCATCGGAATAAAAACCTGGGTATTTGCATGGGCCATCCACTCTCTTGTCAGTCCAAGCTGTTCGCATCCTACCACTAAAGCCACCTTCCCTCGTAAATCCACCTTGGTATAGGCCTGTCTTGCGCTAGGAGAAGTAGCGACTATTTTCGCTTCCCTTTCCGATAAAAAAGCAAGCGCTTCCTTTGTTGTTGTCGCAATCACGGGCACGTGAAAAAGGGTGCCTATGCTAGAGCGAATAACATTAGGGTTATATATGTCTGTTACGGGATCACAAAGGAGCAAAGCGTCTACTCCAGCGCCATCACAAGAGCGTAAAATAGAACCTAAATTCCCCGGTTTTTCAATGCTTTGTGCAACAACAAAAAAAGATGCTTGTGGAGCAATATCTTGCAACTGTGCATCCCTTTTCTTAGCAATCGCTATTAAGCCATCAGGACGATCTCTATAAGAAATTTTTCTAAATACAGGCTCCGTGACTTCATAAAGTGCCGTTTTACCTCCCTTACTGCATTGCTCTATTAGCGCCTGGTTGTTTTCCCCCAGAAAAAGGGAAGGACAATAAAAAAACTTTTCCATGCTGACAGCGCCACGACTTGCACGCAAAAGCTCTCGATACCCTTCGATTAAAAAAGCGTTACTTTCATCGCGGTAGCGCCTTTGCCGTAAGCGAACGATATGCTTTACCAAGGGATTTTGCAGACTACTTAGGAGCGGCATGCGCTCCACCGAGCATAGCTTCCCATGGGCAAGCAGTAAGTATTTTCTCCCTGTAAAACCTGCTCTCCAAAATCTACTTTTCCAAAAAAGGGGCCAAAGCGCTCTTCCAGCAGGTTAGCAAGCACCAGTGGAGTAAGGCTGGGCGTATGGGATGTGAAAAGACAAAAGTGCGGCTTGTCTGTTAATACAGACAAACTCAAAAGGAGAAGCTGCGCTAAGTCTTTTTCTATCTTAAAAACCTGGCCTTGTGCGCCCCTGCCAAAAGAGGGTGGATCTAAAATAACCGCGTCATACTGCGATCCCCTCTTTATTTCCCGCTTTAAAAATTTACTAACATCGTCTACTATCCACCGGATAGCTGCCTTCTCTAATCCATTTAATTTGCTATTTTCCCTTGCCCAAGCTACCATCCCTTTCGAAGCATCTACATGGCAAACGCTCGCTCCTAAGCGCGCTAAAAACAGCGTTGTAGCCCCTGAATAAGCGAATAAATTCAGTATTTTCATTTTTCTCAGACACACCTTTTTGAGCCACTGCCAATGCATGGCATGCTCTGGGAAAAGGCCCAGATGCCCAAAATCGGTCATAGCAACTTTGAATTGCAGGTCGTGTAATTGCACGGGCCAGAAAGAAGGCATCCTTTCCTTCCTTTCCCATTTCGCTTCTTCTAAGCGAGAAAATCTTGCGCTACTTTCCTGCCAATGCTCCCTGGAAAGTTGAGGCTCCCACAGCGCTTGCGCTGCTGGCCTATCTAAAAGGAAAGGACCAAACTGCTCTAATTTTCTGCCCTGCCCGCTATCCAGATAGCGGTACGGAAACACCTCACTCATATAAAGCCACCCCATGTTGCAAATGTCGATACAGAATACCAAAAAGCTCCATTGCAGTGGAGGCAATAATCGTAGATCTATCGCTGGACTTATGATGCAAACAGCGGGTTTGAAAAGCGCCACTGCGCATCTTAATCGCTGTCCACACCGTCCCAACCGGCTTTTCTTTACTTCCCCCGTCAGGCCCTGCAATGCCCGACACGGCAATTGCAATATCTGATTGCATCAATTCTAAGGCAGAGCTGCACATCTCCTTGACCACTGCTTCGCTTACCGCTCCCTCTTCCTCTAACGACTTTACATGTAGCCCGCGCTTTTTTAGCTGATCGGAATAGGAAACAATGCTTCCCAAAAAATACTTTGAGGCTCCGGCAATAGCTGTAAGATAAGCAGCCATAGCACCCCCGGTGCAAGACTCTGCAAGCCCAAGCGTCAGCTGTTTATCAATCATTACTTCTTGCAACGCTTGCGGCAGAGTAGCTTTTCCGGAAAAGCCGCCAGAGAAGGAATAGGTGCCATATTCTCCCAAGATTTGCGTTTGTATGCTTTCTACCTCCCGCGCTTTTCCTAAAATGTGTATCGATAGAACTTTTCCGTAGGAAGGACAAATACTAATTTCTGCTCCCGGATGCGCCTTTTGTAGTTCTCTTAGAAAGGGATCCACGGCATCTTCTATAAGACCGCACAGGTGCAAGTGGCGAAGATGAACTTTATCTAAGGGAGAAAACAGCGTGTCAAGATAAGGAGCAAAGGCTTCTGTAAAAATTGCCTGCATTTGATTGGGCACACCCGGCAGCAGCACCAAATGTTTTCCCTTCTCTTGGAAATACAGTCCAGGAGCTGTGCCAATGCGATTTTGCAACAAGCGCGCCTTTACCGGCAAAAAGCACTGATCCTCTAAAGACGCAATATTGCCAAACCGACGCTGCAAATCCTCTCTAACTTGTGGGTTTTCTCTGCACGGAGAGTCAAACAGCTTCGCTGCGACTTGCCTTGTAATATCATCTTTTGTTGGTCCCAGCCCTCCTGTTACAATCACCAATTGCGCTTGCTTTAGTCCCTCCTCTAAAGCGCTATGTATCGAGAGGGGATCATCTCCGACTACAGTGGTTTTATGTACCCTAAGTCCCTTTTCAAAAAGAAAGTTCGATAGAAACTGCGCGTTGGTATTTAAAGTAGAGCCGTTTAAAATTTCAGAACCGATACAAATAAGTTCAATCACTTTTGGCCACACTTAAAGTAAGAGGCAGCATACTCAGTTGCTTATGCTCTCGAAGATTATACCCCTTTCCCAGACGAAAAGGAGCGGTCTTATATCCCTCAAACCGTACAGGCAGTGACAAAGCTCTCAAAAGACGAAACATGTTCCGTGCAAGAGGATAGTTAGGATACGTCTCAACCTTTACAGCATCTTGAATCTCTCCGCTTGCGTCTTGATATACTCTCGGAAAAGAGAATTCCACTCCAAAAGCCACACTCTTTTTACCAAAAGCGTGCGAAATGAGCTGTTTTTCACAAACAGCAAAAGCAAAAGATCGCACCTGAATACTTGGCTTATGGGAGCATAATTTTATGCGCCCCTTTCCCACATCGATTCCATAAAAAGCTTCTGCGCAATCACTAATAGCATAACAACCCAATGTTTCTACTTTGTCCCGAACTTTTAGCTGGCTTAAATAAAAAGCGTATTTTTCTAACAACGCCGCCTTATCAAAACGGGCTTTTCCAACGATAAGGGAGCTAATATCGGCAAAGAAGACCCCGCCGCTCACCACTTCTTCCATCTCTTCCAGCGAAAGAAGTGCAGCAATTTTGAGATACTTTGAAGCCAAAAGCGGCCCAGCCGCTTTGGACTTCATTGGAAAAGGAAAAAAAGTTTTATCGTCCATAGCCTTGGGAGTGGCAAGACACCCGTTTTTCAAATAAACTCTGAATAAAAAGTGAGAAAACCCCTGCAAAAATCGCCACATCTGCCAAATTGAAAATCCCATACGATTTTCCAGAAAAAGTAAAATGGATCATATCCACAACACATCCGTGTAGTACAACATCAGCAATGTTACCAGCAGCCCCGGCAATGATTAAAACGTAGGGAATCTGTCGTCGCTCTGAATGGTTATAAAAAATCAAATACATCAATAAAAGCGCGGCGATAATAATGCGCACCACAAACAGCAGGGTATGATAAGCAGCAAACATCCCCCACGCGCCACCAAAATTAGTCACATGATTGATCGACAAACTCACTCCTATCCAATTTTTAAAAACGACAATACCACCATAAGGAAAGCTTGGAGGTGAGTGCTTCATCAAGGGGATAGAGGCGATAGTCCACCACTTCGTCAAAAAGTCGCTACACAAAATAATAAGAAAAATAACCAATAATTTCCAGACGGCTTTTTTCGTAAGTGACATAGGCTACAACAGTCCCTGCTCAATTCTACTTTGCGCTTGCACGGTCATTGTAGCGTAAGGAATCGCTTCCAGCCGAGCGCGCGGAATCTCTTCGTGGGTGACATCGCAAATACCATAAGTCCCCTCCTCTAACTTCTCCAAGCACCGATTAATTTGACGGATAATTCCCGCCTCTTTACTCGTCACTTCTAAGCTGATTGTACGGCCAAAATCATCAGTCCCTTCATCCGCTTGGTGTTGTGAATACCCCTTACTTTCATCGCCCGTTTTTACATCTTTGGAAACTTCTTTCAAAGAAGAGGTCAGCTGCAACTTAAGCTCTTCTAAACGCTGTCTAAATTCTTTTAAATCATTCTTACTTAGAGACATACAAACTTACCCCTCCAAAACTTTAGGTTGTGTTTCAATAGCGACTGGTGTTGCGTCCTGAATAGCGTCGATCAGCTCATCCATATCTTTAAATCGACGGTAGACACATGCAAACCGAATGTAGGCAATGACATCTAAGCTCTTCAGATATCGCATGACAATTTCACCTAGTTGCATCGCTTCAATTTCTCTTAATTGTTTGCGCAGCAATTCGACTACGATCTCAGAGGCCACTTTACGAACGCGATCATGACTGATACGGGTATGCAGAGCGGCTGCATCTATGCCGGCAATAAGCTTTTCGATGCTAAAATTTTCATACCGCCCATCCCTTTTCTTGACCTGCATAGTTAGATCAATATTCTCAAATGTTGTGAAGCGGTGCATACACCGCAAACACTCTCGCCGTCTACGTATTGTATGCACGCCATGACCGCTACGCGAATCGACTACCTTAGAATCTCCAAGACTACACAAAGGGCACTTCATGAACTCAGGCCTTCATTTTTACTTGATTAAAAATTCTTATTACCAATAGGATTACTTAAATTACAAGCAAATACATTTAAAGTCGCAATCAAAAATAACAAACCCTAACGCGGGAATCTTAGCACAAAAATTCTAATTTTACAAATTTTTCAGAGTGTCGCATGGAAAAACAGCATTTACAAAAGCAACTAGAAGAGAAGCGAGGACCTTTAAAACGGCTCTATCTCAAGATGTTAGTGCATCCAAAGCTCCTACAGCGCGTTGCCCATTTGGGAGAGTATTTGCGCTTTGAAGGAGAGCTCTGTCCTTTTATAAAAAAGTGGGTAATTTTGAGTACTGCAAAAGCATTGGATTCAGAAAAGACTTGGCAGGTACATGCAAAGGACCCATTGCTCTCTCCTCAAGACATGCAGGCAATTCAAGAGCAAATTCCCCCAACGAAGGAGCCTTATCTATCGATACAGCCCTTGCTTCATGCTTTCATGACAAACCAGCCGATCCCTGAGGAATCGAAACAATCAGCGATACAAAACCTCGGCGAGGCTGGTTTATATGAGCTTATGATGGTGGTAGGATTTTATAACACCCTCATCCGATCCAATCATATGCTATCGCTATGAAATGCAAAATTATGGCGTCACGGCCTCGGTTGCCGCTTTCACACGCACACGCTGAATTTTTTGCGGCTCTAAAGGACGATCGTTTGCGCCAGTGGAGCAGGACTCAATCTTTTGTACAACATTATATCCGCTAACCACTTCACCAAAAATCGTATGGTTGTTATTCAGCCAAGGCGTTTCCGCCGTGGTGATAAAAAACTGACTGCCATTCGTATTAGGGCCCCGATTTGCCATAGCAAGTAGCCCAGGCTTATCAAACTTAAGACCGTCGCTGCATTCATCTGCAAAGTCTTTACCCCACATAGATTTGCCGCCACTGCCTGTGCCCGTGGGGTCTCCTCCCTGGATCATAAAATTTTTAATTACTCTATGAAAGATTAATCCATCATAGTAACCCTGTTTTGCTAGGGTAACAATATTTTCACAGGCTTTGGGAGCAACACTTGGTTTTAATGCAACTTCAAAACTGCCTTGATTTGTCTCAAATACAACAATAGTATCTTGCGTCACTTTTTCCTCCATAGCGTGCAGTTGTACTGCTAAAGTACCACACAATATCCAAAATAATTGATAAATCACTCGTGTCATAAAACGCCTCCTTTGAATCCACACAGCGCGGTTTATCTACCTCCACTTTATACAACGTCGGAGCTTTTATCGCCAGCGATCCCATGCAGTCAAAATTCTTGCTAACATAGGAAAAAATTGTTACGCTCTACCGAATCAATCCACTTGATGAGGTGAATTTGACAGTGACCACCGATGCGACCTGTCTTATTGACCGCTTTGGAAATTACAAAAAAGTGTTCTAAAATGGCTGCTTTAACAACCGATTTAGGGCATACGTTTGATTTCATCTTTCAAAGATCGCTTGCTGAAAAGGAGGCACTTGGCATTCACACGAACTGGTCTGCAAGACTTAAAGCAAGCTGTGAGTAATGGACAGCAAAAGGATGAAGTTTAAATTTATTGACTCCAAAGGAGACGCGCGTGTATAAAATCTTCTTTCTGTTCGTTGTTCTTTCTTCTTCCCTTTCGTGGAGTTTAGACAGTGAAACGGGCAAACCTTCTCAAGGACCTGCGCCTTCTTGGGTTAAATCGCATGCTATTGCTGTTGAAATGCCACCCGTCAGACCCTCCCAAGTCAACTTACAATACCTCTTGATCGACACCCAAAAAAATATAGAAGAAAAGACATTCTACCACCATTTAGCAATTAAGGCTTTGACACAGAGCGGCACAGAAAGCGTTTCGCAAATCAAAATCGATTTCGACCCCTTATACACGCAGATTGTGATGCACCATGTTCGGGTTTTGCGTGATGGCAAATGGTACGACAAGCTTGAAACCGCTCGCCACAGCCTCATTCAAAGGGAAACAGATTTGGAACAAAATCTCTACAGTGGAGAGCTTACACTGGTCTATTTTCTTAATGATATTCGAGAAGGTGATGTTGTAGAATACGCCTATTCCTCCATAGGAGATAGTCCGCTTGCTTCTTCGCGCTACACAGAATGGATGTACCTGCAGCAGCCATTTGCTGTCGAAAAAATTACTTACCGTCTCTTAGCAAAGCCCACCTTCACCTTCTCCATAAAGCCTATCAATACAGAGGTGGCTCCGAAGGTCCAGGACCTCACTCCTCTTGTACGTGAGTGGACGTGGGAAGCGACCGAGACTCCTCCCCATGTAGAAGAACGAGGTCAGCCCATATGGTACAACCCACCGGCGCAGATTCAAACGAGTGGATACAATTCGTGGAAAGAGGTGGGCGAGAATATTCTCCCATTATACAGCCTTTCAGAAGATTTTTGTTCACCAGAAATGGAGGATTTGACTCAGAAATGGCAGGCTGTTTCGACTGATTTATCAAAACAGGCGCTTCTTGCCCTGAGATTTGTTCAGGATGAAATCCGCTATTTAGGATTTGAAGAAGGGATGAAGGCATTTCAGCCAGCAGACCCAGCGACCACCCTGAGGCGACGGTTTGGAGACTGTAAAGATAAAGCTTTCCTCTTACATGCTCTACTTAAAACGCTGGGGATTCCCTCCAAAGTGATGCTAGTGCACACGAGAAAGGGAAGACGGCTGCCAAGCGTGTTACCTACCCCTTTCGTGTTCAACCATGTTGTGCTTCAGCTTGAAATAGGCAGCGCCATCTATTTTGTAGATCCCACGTGGAGCTTGCAGGGAGGTTCTTTAGAAGAGAACTTCTTTCCCGACTATGAGTGGGGGCTGGTCCTCGCAGAAAACAGCTCCTTGATCTCACTTCCCAAACAGCTCCCAGAACATCCTACAGAAATCGATAGCCATTTTGCTGTAGTGGAAGAGGATGTAGCGCACCTAATCATGAAAAGCACTTTTTATCAAAGCGACGCTGATAGGATGAGGAGATCTCTCCATTGGAGAGGAGCGAAAAGAATTTCAGAGTACTGCCTCTCTGAAATGCAGGATAGCTATGGAATGGCTTCTCTCAAAGAAACCATGCAGACTTCAGATGACCGAGAAAACAACATTGTCACCTTGACTGAGTCCTATATCCTTCCCACTAGGGCAGTGCAAGATCGAAAAAGGCTTAATCTTTTATCACACATCCATGACGATTACCTATGCGCGCCGATCAACCCCCAGCGCTGCTCTCCCTACGAAATCTCCTATCCGCTTTGGATAAAAGAGCGGGTCCGATTGGAAACCCCCTTTATGCAGTGGATCCCCTTCAAAGACCATTACAAACAAACGCACGAGGCATTTTTCTATAATTGCTCTACAGAAATTGAAAAACATCAAGCCTGTTTTGAGTTTGAGTTAAAACATCTACAAGACCATATTCCTAAGGAA
>JAUIKQ010000013.1 GCA_030430655.1 Chlamydiia bacterium | reverse complement strand
AAAATACTTTAATTAAGGAGGACAATACCAATACAATTCCCTTTTACTTCCAAAAGTAGGACCAGGGGACTAAGCAGCATTCGCTGCAATCCTGTAAGATTATGATTTGAAAGGATCCTATCATTTAAGGGTGTGATTATACCTCCAAAATTGGCGAATCACTTAAAATTCTCCGACTTGGCCACATACCCGCGGAATATGGGTAATACCACACTTAAGCATGCATTATCAGGCAGCCTCGTTGTTTTAGGGGTTTAAGTAAATAGAATTGTATTTCCGAAGAAAAAATTACAATCTGCACTTCTCTAGCTGAACAGTGCCTAGGTAGAAATGTAGTTTACAAGGCTAATTCAGCACAGAATTAACTAGCATGCACATATTTTAATAAAAAAATAATTTTTATTAATTAATCGCAATTTATTTTAATATTCTTACTACTTTTGTTTGCTTTTAATACATTTTATAGTGTAAAATATTCGTATTATATAACTTATTATACAGGTGAAAGTCTTATGTATCCAACCCACATAACCAATCAGCATATTGTAAGAGGTCGAGATGACCTCAACTTTTTGTCCAGTCTTATGCAACAGCAAAACGATCAACTCCTGAACAATGCATCGGATTGGCTTAACTACCCTCCGGAAAATACCCAATTAGTGTACGAAAACGGACAACTCTATAAACTACGAGGGGATGGCCTGCAACTGGATTATCGAATTACTGACTTGGCCTTACGCTTGCTGAAAAATAGTTTAGACGATCCATTTCCGCTAGCTAGAACACAATCCATTACGAGAAACGCAATAATACTTCATGATCTTCACCACCCTTACAACCTGCCACTACAAAACACCCTAAACCTAGAAGACAAGCAATATTTGCTAGGCGACCAATGGGATGAGAAATTCCACATTACGCACCAATACCCACTAACCGTTAATGACCTAGCCACTGAAATATTCGAACAACACCCCAGGACACAGGTTAGAAAACATTCTTCTCATTATTTGAACCGCCCCCAGACACCGGCTACCCATAGAGCCCGAGACCACCAATCACGGACCCATTTTGACTCTTCCCGCTATTATGATAAGACACCAACACGGATACCAAGAGAGGACTATTCAAGACTACACCCAACTTATTCTCCTATGCCATTAACTGGGACAGAAAGCGACACAAGCTACAATTCCCATCCTGGACCTACAATTAGGGTGTCCCCTTTAACGGTTTCTCGATACGCTCAACATTATCCTTCTACAAAACCACGCCGCAGCAGAGCCCATCACCGTCATAGATCTTCAACTCGAACGCCTCTTTCACATCCTACCGAGCCGCAAATAACAGTTTCGCCCCTCAGCCAGACAGAAAGTATTGCTACAACACGACACCGAAGCAACACCCATTGCCATATTCAATCTACAAATCGGCTGCCTTATTTAGATGGCACCCAGGCGCGAACAACAAGTTCTTTTCCCAGCCAGATAAAAAGAGGCAAAAGATCCAGATCAGAGCAGCTACACACCCTAGTACAACATTACAGCACATCAGCGGGTTCTGAAAGCTATGCCTCTGTCCCTGAAGATGAAAATAGATCTAATCTCTCTCCTAATATACCAGGTTTACTCGTTGAGCCGCTTGCAAACACGAATAATGGTATTGATAGTGAGTGGCAGGCCACGGGAAAAACACTCAAATCGAGCAGGAAGGATTCGACCGCTGCTAGATCTCATCGTCAAACTAGGCATCATTCGCCCTCGCTATTTATCCCAGGAGGACGAGGCCGCTGGCGCTTACATTGAATCCGGCCTTTACGAGGCTCTCAGACCACTGATTTTTGCTGCAAAAATACCCCTTAACTAACAGAGTATAAATTAGTTAAAGGATTTGCTTCTAGATTAGTAAATATAAAGCATATTTTATCAGCAACTGATTGAACTAAATTAAAAACATATTTATTGAAATTTAATATAAAAATGTGTTAAAATATCATTATTAATAAATGAAAAAGGTTTTAATATGTCAAATATAACAAGACTCATTCACAACAACAATATAAACAGCCTAGGCCTAAGCGAATCACAACTCAGAAAAGCACAGAAATTCCTAGATAACGACCAAAGGAACGAAGTGTTAGTTTTGTTTAATGGCAAGCTCAAAGTGATGAAAGCAAAAAGCGGCAAACCACTTGACTATCGAATTGCTAATATGGCCTTAAGCGTGTTCAGCCAATCGGCAATGGATTGTAAAGAAATACAAGAAGCTTCTCGTCTGCATTTTAATAGAAAAAGACTCTCTTATACCACCCAATCAGGAGAGACTAAGAACGAAAGCTGGGATAGTAAGTTCTTTAGCATAAGCAACACAACAAATACCCTTATTGTTCAAGCCGAAATTGCTGGGGAGCTGCATTACTTGAAACAAATACCCCAGGATATTAATTCTGCATTTACAGAAATCAAGGAAAAGGAAAATGCCACCTTGTCTGCAGAGACTAAAAATGCACTGCAAAGTACTTATCATACTGACTTTTCCGCAGAGAGAAGCGACAAACTCTCTTTATGCAAATTAGTCCAAAACCAATTACTTAATCAGCTAAAGGATGAGAATCCAGCTCTATTTAACCTGGTAAGCTTCTCCCTAGATGCACTAGACAAAGACAACCTACAAACGCTACTACAGTTAGAGGATCCTAGTAGATTTATAGAATGGATGCAAATCTTCCTTGGAAAAACTACTATTTCTAACGGACAAAGGAGGGAATCTGTACTAAAAATAACTGACGTAACAAACAGAATCTTTGATCAACTGAAAAACTCAAAGAATCGAGAACATAGTGAAACAAGCACAATACAATCAGTGCGGACAGCAAACAATTCATCCACAAGCCTATCAACTCATAAAGCGCCACCTCCTCCACCACCGCCACCATTGTCAACCACAAACGCACCCACGACCCCACCGGTACCACCTCCGTCAGGCAGCCAACCGGCCTCATCGCCGGCACCACTAACGACTTCCAGTAAACCAAATGACACCAGCTCCAAAAAGTTGGAACCAGCAACAGCAATGGCAACAGTTGCAAATACTAGCACATTAAGTTCAAACACTAGCACATTACATTCCACCTTGCCATCATCGCCAAAAACTGATGAGAATGACAATCCAAGCAACGACAGTGACTCAATAACCCTCGCGTCACTCGTGGATTCATCAGTTTCGTCTGGTGTCACTGAAACATTATCGAGCACAGTAGAAGTGTCGATCTCATCCCCAACATACGAAAATCCCCCTCGGCAAAGCAAAGAAGTTAAGCAGTTAGAGCAATTAAAACAAGAGATAAATAATTTGCTAGAAAACCAATACACAAGTAGAAAACTGAAAAATAGGGAGAAAAAGAAATTACATAAAACGATAAACAAATACGCAGAAAAAGCACGAAACCTCGGAGTCGATTTAGACAGCAAGAACCTATCAATTGAAAGCTCTCCGCAAGATCCGCCTCTCCCGTTAAAATATATTGTAAGAAGGCTTACACAATCCCTCATAACCAAACACCCAGCAAGGGCTAATACCCCTGGGATTGTCCGCAGCTGCAAGAATGTTTGACATTTGGATTAGAAATCTTAAATCCTGAGCCCTTCAGACCGTCCAGATAATCAATTTGGGAACCTATTAGACGGCTAAGGGCCTTTCTACTTACATAAATATCCACGCCATTGGACTGAAAAGCAGCATAATCCCCGTCTACCTTCCCTAAAACAAAGTCGAGCTCATACTCAAAGCCCCCACATCCTCCTGGCTTATCACTAAATAAGAGTCCAGCCCCCTCTTTTCCTTCCGCTTTTGCAATTTGCTTAAATTTATGCGCCGCCTTTTCAGTCACAGTGATGCTTTGCAGATCAACTTTTTCAGCTAAAATAGCATTTAAACGCACCACCAAATCATCTATCTCCTCATCAGAAAATCCATGCCCCAGCATGCCAGCCTCCAACGTCTCCCAAACAGCTGCATTACAACCAACGCAGTGTAGTCCAGCATTCGTAAGCTCTTGAGCGAGTTTCTGGCTTTTTTCTGGATACTTTTCAAAAATAGAACCAATTGTCCACTCTCGGGTAATTTCACTTTCCATAGCACCACTATTTTTAGAAGTTTAACTTTACATTCCCACCTTTGATAGTACATTGACAAGCAAGCCGTTCGCTTTCCTGCTCTCCTAGAAAGTCTTCCTCTTCTTCCGTGAAAGCGGAAAGATTATCCATGCCCTCTTCTACTTCTACTACACAAGTTCCGCAGATACCTTCTTCGCAAGCAAACGGAATCCCCGCTTCTTCACAAGTTTCCTTAATAGGACGCCCATCTTCCACCTCATACGCTTCCTCATTAATAACCAGCTTTGCCATGAATAAACCCTCATCATTATTCTCAAGCGATTAGTTAGACAACCTCACCAAGCAGAATAGAGAGCAAGCCCACAATCCCGCGCTAAGCAGAAACAATCTCATAGAACAGCATCCGGCAAGGCAGCTTAGGCTAGTATAGAAAAAGAATCAATATATGACTACCATGAAACTTATTGGTCTCTTTAGTATAAAAAATTTACTTTGCAAGGGAGCCTTGAGGCCGAGGTTAGGTAACATCTTCGGAGGATTTAAAGCTGTCTTCGTCAGCTATTTCTTCCATAGCGATTTTTAGGGTTGAGATGCCCTCTTCAAACCCTGCATTTATAAGCATTTTATCTAAATAAGTAAGCTCTGTTTCTAGCAAATCAATGCGCAATTCCATTTGCGCTAAGACAGCCTGCAGCCTCTTCGGAGTGTGGTCATAGGGGGCGTCCACTCTATCCTCACAGTTTTTATTCAATAATATGATCCGAATTATAAACTATTAATAAAAATAAATCAATTATTTAATATAAATTAATTTAATTTAACTTTATGTGTTTTATAAAAAACCATATTTTGTTATAATATTTATACAAAACAAAAAATAAAACATTTACCTTTATAAAATAAGGAATTAAATTTATGAGTATTACACCAATTACTTCAAACCAACATCCAGTGCTGCCTACTCATCTAGCACCACAGCATACGGGAGAGGACACCAGGTCAATTATATCGGGGGATTTGACTAAAGCTTCCAATATTTCATCAATTGATGAAAGCTGGGGAAATCTAGACACTCCCCCTTTAATCGAACGTCAGCTCGACGATCTCACTCATGATCTAGCAACCGATACTGATCTAGCAGCACTTGCCGATAAAAAAAATCCAAATCATGCTGCAGCTAAAGCACAAAGAAAAGATGTTATGGTACGTGGCTTTGAGGCAGCACAGGGATTAATGGGCATTGAAAAGTATTCACCTCTCATAAGCTTTGATAAAGACAAATATATTGATGCTAGGATAGCAAAAAGGATAAGAGACTCAAATTCTGTGATATTTAAAAACGTATCCGATGCTGAGCAAATGACAGCAGCGGATTGCGCTAGACTAGTGGCTAGAAATACAACAAGTGAGAATACGCAAGAAAACCAACAACAAACTGAAGACACCAGCCTCGAAACAGCCATAAAAAAAATTCTGACTGATAATACACCTCGTCTTTTGCATTTAAGGGGCGTTGCGCGAAAGATTGTGTCCGCTGTGCGTAATTTTTTTGCACGAATTGCTCAAGGGCTCGGATTGGGGAAAAGTGAAGAATATAAAACACTCATTAAACACCTTGATACTTTAAGCTTGAAATTTGCAAATGCGGCAAACTTTGGTGAGGGAGACCTAATTAATGCAATAAATGCAGTACTATCCCAAGACCAATGCGCATTAGCGAACATATTCTATCGCAACGCGAGCATCAGAAGAGAAGGCGACTGGGTCCCATCTGAAGCAAAAGAATTAAAAGAGCTAAGCGAAGCAGTAGATGAATTTGTTCAGTTTGTTAATAAACAATTGGCAGGAAGTGAGCTAAAAGAAGATAAGAAAAACCAAGTAGTAGATCTACTAGGCAAAATCGCCCAGGCAAAAGGCCTTCTACTTAAAAAATCACTGTATATTGGCACCCGCTCAGACCTATCAAATCTGATTAATGCACGTGCTAATTTGGTTTTTGCAGATCTTGCTCGGCGTGAACAAGAGGCACTTGAACTCACAAGACAAGCAGAAGTGCTAATAGAAACATGGAATAGCTCAGAAAGTAGATCCCTAGAGGAAGGCTGGTTTCAAGCATTTCATAAGATTTTGGAACAGTCTGAGAAGATAAAAAGCAATGCTACCAGACAGGCTTTAGATCCAATTATAGAACAACTTACACAGAAAAAGTCAGCACTAGAAAAGCAGCTACAAGAACAAGAAATCTCTGAGGAAAGCATCAGCGGTCGACTCAGCGCCCTATACCATGAGTTTCATCGCCAAAGTGATGCAGCGGCAGATCTCGGGTCAATAAGCATGAGAGAAAACCTCCGTTCAATTGAAGGAGCGAGGATAAGAGACGAGATAGAACAAGGGCGAGAAGAGAATACGGCCAAACTAAAGCAAATTGAAACTGATTTAATGGAAATGTGGAAAAAGATACAAAATGCGTCTGGAGCAGCAGCAATACGACAGCAAATTGCCAATATTGATCTAGCACTTGAGGGAAACAGCCCAGTAGAGATACGCTCAACAGAAATCTCTGCAGAAATCCGAAACGAAGTTTTCTCCTTATACGAAGCAGTATCACGGTTAACAATGCCATATAATGATCAATCAACTGCTGCTGATGTGAAGGAATATCAACCGCACATCTTACCACCAGCCTTGTCTTCTAAAGGGATGGAACCATACACCGATGGCGACAGCACTTCGGACAGTATTGTTTCCTCAACAGCTCCTCTTCTCTTATCGAAACATGGAAAAGAAAACTCAATAACTCCGCCGCCGCCACCACCAACACCTCCTCCTGCTAATGTTGTGCCAAAAAATACAAGCGCAAACGAACCGACAACACAGGAGCCAAAAAATATCAAAGAGGCTGTTCAAGCCTTAGAGATAAATGAAATAAAAAATTTGCAGCAATTATTTCAACCGCTACAGGATCAGCTGAGCGCAGCATTACAAACTAAGGAACAAGAAACCTCTCTTATCGATGTATTAGACCGTGTAATGGATAGTTTTTCGACTGAGAACAACAAGGCTTCGTTTATTCTCAACAAGGTGAAGGAGCAGATTAATGGCACAGCAATTCAAGATTTTGGCACAGGCTTTAAAAACAATGCATCAGTGGACACACGAGCAGCTTACATGAAGCTTGTTTTTGACCATTTCGAGGCCATGAACGCCGATCTACAAAAAGTATTACAAGAAAGATACCAAAATATAACGAACACCGTACACAACAGCACTAGCCTGCAAACAACAGATAATGGAACGGTAGTGCAAGTCAATAAATATGATGTACTTGTGCAGCAACATGCAAAGACACTAGAAGCACAGCAGAAGCTAGTGAGTGCCCTAGAAAACAATATAAATATAGTAAAAAACCCCTTAAACCAAGACAACACTGGCCTAGGTTACCAAAAAACGCCTTCAATACAACACCTCAGCAATTCCATGTCCTCTGTGGATAACACACTTATCAAGACAGCTATTGATAATGCCGCGAACCAAAAGAAAGCAACCAACGACGCACTACAGACCTCTCTTTTTGTGGAATTCATGCAGTTAAAGCAAGCCCTAGAAAACAAAATAAACGGATCATGATTCAACCGTTAGCACAGACTAGTCTCGTTTAAATCAACAAAGCAACCTTAAAAGAACAAAAGGCAAGTTTAATTAAACTTGCCTTTTGTTTTATCTTTCATTAAAAACTCTAATATTATATAATAATATTATTATATGTATAATAATTTATTAGTGTTAATATGAATTCAGCAATCAATATAGTAAATAGTAAGAGATGGGCTAACGCCCCGTGCGTGTCTACTTGGCAGCTATGCAAGTGGATCACCCCCCAGTCTCCCTCCCATTTTGGCTCCATTATCCATAAATGCACCGCATTATGGCGCTACCTCTTCTCTTCTCCCGCTGCGCTCGCTTTTAAGCGCCTGTGCGTGAAGAATTCCCAAATCCACAGCATTGTTAGACAAATGCATGAAAATGAAAACAATAGCAAAGTACACACCTTTTTTAAGACAAAAGTGCAGTGCTCAAGAAAAGAGCTGGTGAGTACTTTTCGGGAAATGGACATAGGAACAGAATTTTCTCCAAAAAATTTTATAGATCAAGCACATATGGCAAAAGCCTTGCTGGATATGCATTACGATCTGTTTACGCAAATACTCGATAAATTGCCCACCATTTATGTCCACATCCAAAAGGAAAAAAGAACTGAGCAGGATCAGAATGAAGAAATCAAAAAGGCGATTGGTGCACTTGTCGATTTAGAAGGGCTGCCAAGTAAGATGGCCATCACGCTAAAAAACTACGTCGATGCCTATTTTCTCGACCAGCGAAAACAGCAAAAAGACCGTCTAGAAAATACACTCTTTGCTTATGTCCAAAACCACTTAGGAGAGCCAACCGCACTTTCTGAAGAAAAAATGACGCAAGTCATTGATAACGAATATAATAAAATTTATGAGGAGAGCGAAACGGGCTTTTTTCTCCAAAAAAGAGATAAAAAAGTAGCCTACGGCAATGGCTTAAAGCGCGTTTGCTCGAATGCTGACCTAGGTGGCGCTCTGCAAGCACAACTTCAAGAGAAAAAAGAGGCAATTGAAGCCTGCGTTGCAGAAATAAAAAGGCTCTATTTCACAGAGGAAAGCCAAAGGTCTGTGTTTGATTTATGTGCAGAAATAGAGGCAATGAAAAAGCCACTCAGCGCAAAACTCGCCCTTTTGGAGGAGCAATATGCTTTTTGCTTAAATCCAGCATGTGAAAAAAAAGCGCTGCCCTACTTTAATAGCCTATTTCATGGCGCCCGTACAGAATTTCATCAGAAAAAAACAGACCTTTTACAGCCACTTAGTGACAAAAAAGCAGAAATAGAAAGACAAATACAAGCGCTGCAGGACATCGCAAAGAAAGAAGAGAGAGATATAAACCGAGAAAAAAAGACGTGTCAAAAACAGATCAAAATGCTCATTAGCCAGCATGATCACCTTGCCGCCCTACTTGGCAAGGAAAAAAGAGGCGAAGTCTCTATTGAATCTGGAGAAAGGAATAGTTTTACAAACACGCTTATCACCTTAAAAAATGCCGCTGCTTACGTTCTCCCTCTGGAGCCAGCACCCCAAAAATGCTTTAATGATGAAGAGGCAATCGCTCGCCTTTCCAAGGGAGATAAAGAAATTATTTTTAAAGCAAAATGTGATGAGCTAGAAAGGCTATACAATACAGCAACCCTCTTTTCTTTACATAGGGCCTCTTTAACTAACTTATTTGCCTCAACATCTCGCCGTTTGGCTTTTTTACCATTGTATCAAGAGCTTATAGATACACTAACACCAAATGATAAAGGCTTTTTTACCTTCAGCAAGACGTTAGATGCAAGAGTAGCGAAAAAAATTATGTCGTTAAGCAATATCTCTGCTCCGCTCACAGAACTGCTTGACGGTGTTCAACCGAAGATTTTCAACGAAGAGGCTCGCGAGCAGAAATACACATCGCTCGTTGAACAAATCGCGCAAGTGAGAAAGCAGTGGAATGCAATAGCTCGCGAGCTACAAAAGCGTCCTCTACCTGCTTGGCCGCTTCCTTCACTTCGATCTTTAAGCGAGGTTACGCAAGACGAAAGGCTTCAGCTTATCCGACTAAGAGCAGAACTAGTCAACGTTTACGATTTCAGTATAAAGCTGGAAGAAAGAAACGCGATGCGAGAAACAGGGTGTGCTCTATCTCAAGAACCGGATGAAGAAGTCATGCAAAAATTATGCAAGGCCCAAGAAAAGTTGCCCCCATTCTCTGAAGAAACTGCGCAAACCATAGAAACGCAACTGCATTTACTCGATAAACAGCAATCCCTCCCTGACGGTTTAAAGACAGCAGAAGGAGAAATATTACCCTATAGCATCACCTTAAGAGGGAGACTGGATGGAATAGCTAAACGCGCCTGCAAAAATTTTAAAGAACAACTAGAGGAAGAAAAAAGGCAATTTATGGAGTGCATTGTTCCCCATCTTGGACAGATAGAAGGAATACAAGAGAAAGTGGAAGAAGCATTCAATATTGACACCTGCCGCTTAGCATCGGATGCTGGGCCACGAGTAGAGGCCTTATGCGACAGCCTTATTTCTACTTGCAATGAGCAAGAAAAAGCCACTATCCAAACAATAAAAAGTATCTACACAAAAGAAATGCAAGAAGTCTTTCCAACCATCGCCTACGCACTAGGGCAGCACGGGTTTACCCATTTTTATGATTTAAAAGAATTTATTGAATTTTTTTATGTAGATAGCGACGCACTAAATCTGAGCAAAGAACAACGTTTTAATAATTTTCTAGAAAAATTACTAAAACAACACACTTTTAGTAATTATAAAAATAATATCACCTGTTTAAAAAAGGAAATAAAAAATGATCAGTAATATAGTAAGCACTATTCCTATCAATATGGGAAATAAAGATGAGACTAAATCGACACAAGAGATATCCCGAAAAGACTTAAAAAATATTCTTTATTACGAAACAGGAAGTATTCTTCGGTATTTTAAAAGGCTATTTTCCTGCCGAAAATATGACAAATTGCTCAGAAAAGTCGCGCAAACCGCTAATGCTTATGGAAATATGGACATTCAGACCGCTAAATCTATAGTAAGCCAGGAGCACCGTACAGAAAATCCAAAACAGTATGATAAGGCGCTTGCTTATGTCACCGCGGTTGAGCGCTTTCAAAAGCACACAATCACTCACCTTCAAAGAAAGAAGTATTCAGGCACTAAGGCGCTAAGTGTGGATCAAATAGAGCAAATCACTTTTTTAATTACAACAGACATGGCCAATACCGTTTATAGAAAAATATGCAAAAAGGCGCGCCCGTCAGGGGAAAAGAAGGAAAACCTTTTTTATACGAGCATTATCGAAAATAGGGATTTGCTCAATTCACCCCAAGGACAGGCTAGATTACTGCGTAACTACGCAGCCGAATTTCTTCATAATCGAGCAGCGGAAAATCAAAGCATCGATCAACAGTGCTTTCAGCCCTTTTTGACAGACAAAAGGTTTAATCTGCTGAAATCAGCAGAAAAAAAGACAATAATTGAAAACTTCATCGAAAATGTGATGCGCATTAAGTCATCAGATCCGCTTATTGATCTAATTAAAAAAAACATTGCCCTTGGCAGGGAAAAAGATAATTGCATTGAGTTTATAAAAAAGCAGTTTTCTTTGACAAGTGAGCAAGTGGCCCCGACTGTCGATATTGTCTTTGCATTAAGCACAAACGAAACCTTTGTAGACAAGCTGTCTTCTGCTCTGGAAATACTGGCAAAAAAAGCAACAGACGAGAAAAGAGAAGAAATAAATCTTTATCTCAATTGGATGCCCGAAATGACTTCCTCTGAAAAAAAGCGGGTATTCCACCTTTTGGTTCAGAAATTCCCAGACAAGACAAAAGCGCAGCTATACAAACATATGCAAATAAATTATTTTGATTTTGAAGCCTTTCTTAGTCAGTATCCTGAAACAGAAGATAAAAATAGAAAAGATTTGCGTGCGCGATTTGAGGAAGTAAGCTCGAAATCGTATCGCATGCTTGCGTGCATTGAATCCTACCAGCCAGGGCAAGTAGAAGATATGGAGGTATTCGATGGAATTACCCTCGAAGAAAAAATATACGCCTTTGACCTCTTACTGGGGAAGTTTCCCCAATCCAACCCAAAGGAACTATGCGATTTTGTACGCCTCACTTACGACGCTTTTCAAACAAATATCGAGAAATCATTTGAGCTAGACACTTCTTGGAGTAAAGAAGAAATAGAATATTTTAAAATACTTTATACACCTGCATCACGCACAGCATTGTGTGTGGAGCTATTTTCCCCACCAACTCCAGCCGTGTCGCCTAAGCTACCGCGTTCCCATTCACCACCTACTGCAGTTTCTTAAAGTAAAAAAAGGGGAGAGAAAAAAATTATAATTTTTAAATTAAGGTAATAAAATAACATATAATATTATTAATCTCCCTAATATAAATCAATATAATGAGATCGTTTCTAATCAAACAAAGCCAGTCCAAGAAGTCTCTCGCGCGGATGTAAAAGGGATGCTTTTTTGCAAAACAACGGGAATTTTTCGATTTTTTGTAAAAAGATTTAATAGTTTTAAATATAATCGACTACTCAAACAAGTGGCACAACAGGCTCATGCATGCAAAATAGATATTGCGCAAGCAAGAAGCTTGGTAAATAGCTATGAAAGCAATAAAGGAGATGTTTCTAAAACGCAATACAAAAATGCTAAGGCATTTGTTCGTGCTTTTGAGCGTTTCCAGAAACATACCGTTAAGCGCCTGTATAACAATTATGCGAATACAGACCATCTAAAGGGGGAAGAACTGAGCCAGCTTTCTTTGATAATAACAGCAGATATTGCAAATACCATCTATAAAAAGGCCCATCCTAAAGAGCGCAATACAGCGCCTAAAAGAGAGGAAAAAACTTTTAATGCTCTATATCGCGAGGTAGAAAATACGATTGAAATACACCGTAAAAAAGAAAAAGCCGAGCTCACCTTGGCTTTAAGGAACATGATTTTGCAAAGAGCGGAGGAAAATCATATCGTTGATAGAAACAGCATTCAAAAAACAGCAAGGATAACAACCTCGCTGCTAAAACCAAATGAGATAAAAAAAATTATTGATGAAGTAGTCAACGCTCTATTGGAGGACCCTCAGCCAACACCAGCAGTAAACAAGGCGCGGGCAAGCATAAGGCTTGGACAGGAAAAAGACCACTACATAAAAGGGGCACTGGAATATTGCAGTATTTTTGATACGCAAATTGATGAAAAGGGAATAAGAGAAATCGCTGATGAAGTTTTTGTATTGAGCGTAGACAAAACAGAAAATGATAGAATCACAGAATTCCTCGCCAAGATAACAAATAAGCTCGATGAATTAAATAAAAAAAAATTAAAACACGAATTGGATACTTTGGAGATTACATCGAAGCAGACAGACTCTCGACAAAAAAAGTCAAAAATTCATGATAAACGCAAGTCCATTGAACAGCGTTTACAGCATTATTACTCAAAAAGAGGAAAACTCCAAGTGGCTGTCTGGAACATCACCCATGTGGCTTTTCAAGACTCTCAGCAAAGAAAAAGAAAGCTGCGATTCAACGATCAACGCCTTGAACTAAGGTACTATATAAAGGATACACCAGATGCCATAAAAAGGAGCAAGCCAGCCGAGGTCCTCCTATAAATGCAGAGACCGAGAAATGAGGGCGTGCGCACCTTCTTTTATAGCTTCCGCAAGGGTTGGGTGGGCATGCGAGGTGTTTTCTAAGTCATGCGCCGTCCCTCTCTTGTGTAAGGCAAGAGCGACTTCGTGGATTAACTCCCCTGCGTGCGCACCGATGATGTGACACCCAAGCAAGCGGAGGGTCCCTTCTTGCGCGATAAGCTTTACAAAACCCATCTCTTCAAAAGAGGCTCTGGCCCGAGAGTTGGCCTTGAACGGCACTTTCGCTGTTTTAATGGAAAATCCCATCTCTTTTGCGGCTTCTTCACTCAGGCCCACAGAAGCAGCTTCGGGATAGGTATAAACAACACTTGGAATGGTTAAGTACTCTACCCGGCCGCTTTTTCCAGCAAGAATTTTAGCTGCCGCTACGCCCTCATCAGAGGCTTTATGCGCAAGCATTGGGCCATCAATCAAGTCCCCAATGGCCAAGATATGGGGCTGCTCTGGGATCTGAAAATTTCCATTTACTGCAATCTGCCCACTCCTTGTGGTAGGGATGCCTAGCTTTTCTAGGTTGAGGCCTTGCGTGTACGCTTTCCTGCCTATACAAACAAGCACCTTTTCTGAAACTAGAAGATTTTTGGTGTCTAGAAGAATCTCTGCCCTCCCTTCTTCTACCTTAGCAGAAACAACTTTAGCAGACAGATGAAAACGCATCCCTTGCGCAGTCAGTAGCTTCTGTAGCTCGCTTGATAATGCAATGTCCAAACCCGGACAGATCCGATCTGCGGCTTCAACAAAGGTGACTTTTGTGCCTAAACGGCTGTAAACGGAACCGAGTTCTACGCCAATAACGCCACAGCCCACTACCACCATCTCCTTGGGAGGAGTTTTTAGTGCTAAAGCGCCCGTAGATGATAAAGCAGCGGTCTCATCAAAGGGTAAAAAAGGAAGCGCCACAGGCTTGGATCCTGTTGCTAAAATGAAGTGCTTTGCCTTTAACGAAATGTCGCCAACTTGCACCGTATGTGGATCGATGAAAGAAGCAGACCCTTGAATCGAGGTGACATTATTTTTTTTAAAGAGCGAGCCAATACCTGCATTAAATCCTTTCACAACCCCCTCTTTGCGCTGCTGCAATGTAGAAAAATCCATTTTGGGATCAGCACTAATGCCCATCAAAGGGGCTTCGTGCTGCATCTTAAAGTAAAACTCTGAGGCATGGAGTAATGTTTTGGAGGGGATGCATCCTACGTTAAGACAAGTTCCCCCTAAAACCTTCTCCTTTTCTACGCAGCAAACTTTGAGCCCTAATTGAGCACATTTAATGGCAGCGACATAGCCGCCAGGGCCTGAACCAATTACGATAACATCAAAAGTTTTTTCCATAACTTCTTCCTTAAAATTCTAATAAAAGTCTAGCTGGGTCCTCTAGATTCTCTTTGATGTTCACAAGAAAAGTAATCGCCCCTTTTCCATCCACGATCCGGTGATCGTAGGAGAGCGCTAAGTACATCATAGGCCGCACGACAACCTTGTCGTCAATGACAACAGGACGTTTAACAATGTTGTGCATGCCAAGCACGCCACTCTGAGGGGGATTTAAAATCGGCGTTGAAAGCAGAGAACCAAAAACACCCCCATTTGTAATCGTGAAACTTCCTCCACCGAGTGCCTCCAGGGGAATTCGGCCAGAGCGCGCCTGTTTAGCATAGGTGTCTAGCTGCTTTTCTATCTCAGCAAAGGAGCGTTTATCACACTCTCGAATCACAGGGACCATGAGTCCTCTATCCGTAGACACAGCAACGCCAACGTGGTAAGTTTGGTAGTAGAGAAGGTCTTCTCCTTCAATCGCACCGTTCACTTCAGGCACTGCCTTTAAGGCTTGGACTGCTGCCTTGATAAAAAAAGACATAAAGCCCAGTCGCACGCCGTGTTTTTCCTCAAATGCCTTTTTTTCTTTATTTCGAAAGGCAATTACAGCCGACATGTCTACTTCGTTAAACGTGGTGAGCATGGCAGTTTCTTGTGTGGCCTGCAAAAGCCGTCGCGCTACTGTTTTGCGAAGCGCGCTCATCGGGCGACGCTCCACGTCTTGTGTGTCTTTAGGAGAAACCTCTTCTTTTTTTGACTCTTTAACAGGAAAAGCTTTTTTTGGTTCAGAAGGCTCTTCATCTGGATTGGGCAAGGGCGCTGCTTTAAGTGTGTCTTCTGGAAAACGGCGCGCAACACCTGGCGCTGGTTGCTTTGGAGGAGGGGGGCTTTCTGCGTGGGGAGCCTTTTCTTGGCTCTCTCGCTTTTCTTGGGGTTTTGTAGAAGAAGGTGAGGCCTTTTCTTCTTGTTTTGGCTTTTCTTCAGGCTTTTTTGATGGCGCAATGCTGCCAATCACTTGTCCTATCTGTAAAGTATCCCCTTCTTTTACCGTTAAGGTGAGCACTCCTGTTTCTGGAGCATAGAGCGGCTGGTTGATCTTGTCTGTCTCTATTTCAATGATCTCTTCGTCTTTTTCAACAAAGGTATTGTTTGGTTTTAAGATTTGTGCCACAACTCCTTCTGAAATAGATTCCCCAAGGGGAGGGACTTTGATTTCTACTGTCATGACATCTCTCCTAATAGATGAAATATTTCTTTTAATTCTGAGGCATGTTGCGCGGTTGATCCACAAGCAGGGGCAGCCGCCCGCTTTCGGCCACAGTAACGTAAATCCACTTTCTCTGAAAGGACTTCCTTTAATGTTAATGCCATATACTCCCAAGCCCCCATATTTTGGTGCTCTTCTTGCAACCAAACGACGGTTGTAGGGGTGCTTTCTGAGATAGCCGCTTTTAGTTTAGCCATATCTAGCGGATAGAGCTGCTGCAATAAAATGACGGTGTGACAAAGCTTTCCTTCCATATGCTCTAAAAGATCATAATATATTTTTCCATAGCAAAGGATGAGCGTTTTGCTCTTTTTTTGCGCGGCTTTGACGATAAAGGGCTGAAAATCCCCTTTTGTAAAGCTTTCCAAAGAAGAGAGGGAAGGCGCATAGCGTAAAAGCGCTTTTGGCGTGAAAAGAATTGAGGGCTTTCTGTCCGGACCCAAGGTGGCTAGCCTTAAATAATGAAAGAGCTGGTCGGGAGTGCTCGGAACGACTATGCGCATGTTATCCTGCGCTGAGAGCTGTAAAAAACGTTCAATTCTAGCAGAAGAGTGCTCAGGGCCTTGCCCTTCGTATCCATGAGGCAAAAAGACAACGATGGGAGAGACTTCCCCCCATTTTTGCTGCGACGCCGCAATAAACTGATCGATGATGATTTGTGCGCCATTGGCAAAATCACCAAACTGCGCCTCCCAAATCACTAAGCTTCCAGGGTAGCTTTTGGCATATCCATACTCAAACCCCAAAATACCATATTCTGAAAGAGGAGAACTGTAGGCTTCTAAGCAAGCCTGGCCGTCGCTCAAATGATTGAGTGGCACGAAGGGAGCGTTTGTGTCTTGATCAATAAAAACCACATGTCGATGAGAAAATGTTCCGCGCTGCGAGTCTTGTCCTGAAATACGGACGTGGTGTTTTTCCAACAGCAAAGATCCATAAGCTAAATGCTCTGCCATTCCCCAATCAATGGGAGCCTTGCCACTCACCATTTCTTTGCGTAGGGAAAGCAGTTTCTTTAGCTTTGGGTGTAAATTAAAGGGGAAGGAGGTGATCTTTTCCCCTATGGCAGCTAAGACTTTTTCCTCAATGGCAGTTCTAATAGAGGAGGGTGCACTGCAAGTAGCAGCCATCTGAGGCGCTGTTAAAGGGGCTTGCAACGCTTTTTCTAAAGTAGCATGGAAATCTGCTTTTAATTGCTCTATTTGTTCCTCAGAGAGAAGATGGTCACAAACGAGCTGCTTGTTGTAATTTTCATGCACACGGGGCCTTTCCTTGATCTTCTTGTATAACACAGGGGCTGTAAACGTAGGCTCATCTACCTCATTGTGTCCATACAGCCGAGCACAATTGACGTCAATTATGACATCCGTGCCAAACTTTTGTCTCAGTTGCATCGCCAAAGTAGCCACAGCAAAACAGCTATCGGGATCATCTCCATTCACATGAAAAATGGGAACATCAAAGGCCCTACCAAGATCGGTACAATAGTGCATAGAACTGTATTCTTTTAAATGCGCGGTATAACCTAACTGGTTGTTGATTACAATATGCAGCGTTCCTCCAGTGCTATATCCTTGAACTTTAGCGAGTTGCATTATTTCATACACAGATCCTTGTCCTGCAAAAGCGGCATCTCCATGGACTAAAATGGGGCAAGTTAAGCAAGGAGCGTTTTCTTGGATTTGCCACGCCCTCGCGTCCCCTAAAACAGTGGCGTTGACCGCCTCTAAGTGGGAGGGATTGCAGGCAAGATGCACCTCCAATGTCTGGCCACTTAATTGCAGAGTGGACATGTGACCATGATGGTACTTTACATCTCCTGAGCCTTCAGATGATGGCGAAATTTTTCCTGAGAACGCTGCAAAGATGTCACGATAGGGTTTTTCTAAAAGATTGCATAAAATACTTAAACGCCCCCGATGAGCCATGCCTAAAATAATTCTTTTGACTCCTTGTTCCGCGGCTTTCAGAAAAAGCGCGTGTAAAACAGCAAGCGCGCCTTCCGCTCCGTTGAGAGAAAACCGCTTTTGTCCCGGGAATTTTGTGTGAAGAAATTGATCAAATACAGCGGCCTTGTTAAGAAGGGTATTGATTTGTATTTGCTCGTCTTTGCTAGGGCGGCATAGGCCCTTTTCAATAGCTGAGCATAGGTAGGTGCGCAGTGGCATAGTCACGTGCATGTATTCAAACCCGATATTTTGGCAATAAATCGCCTCTAGGTGCGCTTTAAGCGTGCGAAATTCTACTACGCCAAGTCGATCACAAGAGATTAAAGTAGAGTCTGCAATCTTCCAGTCCCAATTTTCCGTATTTTCCCTTGAAAGTAAGGGATTAAAGTGAGCTTTTAGATGTCCAAAACGGCGATACTGGTTGATCACTTTCTCTATATCAAATGCTCCTCCCCCCTCTCCTATTCTCTCTCCAAAATCTACACCGTTGAAAAAAACATCCCATACGTCGTCTTTTTCTCTGCCACGTCTATCATACATAGCAGCTAAGGCCAACTGGTTTGCTAGATCTATGTCGGAAAAGAACTTCATGTGATAAAGCCAAAAAATGATTTTTCTGTTGAGGTGGGGTATATCACAACAATCTTTTGAAGGAAAGAAAAACTACGTTCTGTTTTCAAACCGTCAAATTTTATGCAATTTATTTTACCAAGTTTTGCAAGCTAAACACTACCCCTCCCCGGGGGAGCGTTTTTACCACATAAAATCGGCCAGAGAATGTAGAGGAATTAAATATTTTTCTCCACAAAAAACTTTTCGAAAAAATCAATTTTGTGGTTAAAAAAAGCATACTCCCCTATCTTTGTTAGTAGTCCCCAAGAGGAGGCTTTGGTGTTTAGCTCATATAGTATGGTATGATGAAAAGTGAAAAATTAAGAAAGCTGGAACAAGAACTAGAAGATCTGCAGCGATGGCTCGACTTAAGCCTGGTTCCCAAAAGTGATTTAGAAAAACACAAGGCGGAAATCAAGCTTGTGGCTAAGAAGATTAAAGAGGAAAAGCAACGGTTAAAGCACCTAAAAGAGAGTGGAGAATTTGAGGAGTATGAAACGCCTAAAAAGGTCGCTGGAAGGCAGGCTTACTCCGAGCCTACGATCCCCGGGGTGGAGTCTGGATCAGAAGGGCTAACAGACGCTGGTCTTGACATGGATAATGACGTGTACGAAACCGAGCCTGGTACCGAGGAAGGGACGGGGGAAATTACTTTATCAGGAGAGGAAGAAGATCCCTTCAGTGATAAAAATCGATGGAAACGGGGCATATTGGAAGACCCTGATTCTGATGGATGGTGAGTATAGCCTTTATTTTCACCTCCCTTTTTGCAAGCGCCGCTGTCCCTACTGCCATTTTTATGTCAGAGGAGACAGAGAAAAAGAAAAGGATGCTCTCCTAAAAGCGCTGCTCTTGCACTACAGCCGCTTAAAGTCCCAGTTTGCCCATAAAAGGCTGCTCTCTATTTATTTCGGTGGAGGAACTCCGACTTTATTTATTGAAGGAATTAACCGGATTCTTTCCCATATCAATCCACCCCGAAATATTGAAATCACTGTAGAGGGAAATCCAGAGGATATTACTGGAGAAAAACTACAGCAGTTGCGGGCCGCAGGAGTAAATCGCTTAAGTTTGGGAGTGCAATCCCTTGATGATACTCTTTTATCCCACCTTGGCAGAAACCACAGTAGCGCCAACGCTGTTGAAGCGATAGAAACCGCGTATGCCAAAGGGTTTGAAAATATCACTATCGACTTGATGTATGATATTCCTCACATGACGATGGGTATTTGGCAAGATACGCTACAGCAACTCGAGCCGCTTCCGGTAAAGCATCTTTCGTTATATAACCTTACGTTTGAGCCAGGCACGTCTTTTGCCCGTCGCCAGGCACAGCTAAAACCCCATGTCCCCAGAGAAGGGACAAGCGTGGCTATGCTCAAGTACGGCGTTGATCGCTTAAAGCAGTTAGGGATGCAGCGGTATGAAATTTCTGCATTTGCAAAAAATAATTTTCAGTCTTGCCATAATAGAGGGTATTGGGAAGGACGTACTTTCTGGGGGCTTGGTCCTTCGGCCTGCAGTTATGTAGAAGGGGTACGTTTTCGTAATATAAGCAACCTTCATGCCTATGTAAAAGCAGTAACACACTCCCTGCCTTTGCATGACTTTAAAAAGGGCCTTTCTCAAGAGGAAAGATGGAAAGAGCATCTGGCTATTCATTTAAGGTTGCTTGAAGGGGTTGACCTTGTCCATTTTGAAAAACGTTGGGGACAACTACCACGAGATACGGAAAGTACGCTCCAACAGTTGATTAAAGAAAAGCTCTTATCAAAAAGAGGGAGCCGGATCCGTCTCTCCTATAAGGGAGCGCTTTTTTATGATACTGTTGCAACCGCGATCATCTAGCGGTTATTGGTGCAACCGATGACTGGGCCGTTATTTCTGCTTGAGAAAATCCCTTCTAAGATAATGGAGCTTGAGTCCACTAAAATAGCCTCCGCGAGTAAACTCTAAAATAAACCCCATTTTTTGATAAAATCCAATCGCCTGAAAACTCATTGTTTCGACAAAAGCAAACGCGCAGCGGTGTCTGTCTCCATACTCAAACGCCTTGGTTACAAGGCGCTTGCCTATTTTTTTCCTTCTGTGGCCTTTTCGAACCCATAAATGCTTAATATGCAGAGCACTCCAGAAAGGGTGAATGACAATAGCGCCAGTGCACACACCATTTTCCATAGCAACAAACGTAATAGCATGGCCAAAGCCATCCTTACCTACTGTCTGGATAGCATGTTCTCGAAACCCGGAAGAAATCATATCCTTTAACTTTGGCGTCAAAGGTTTCTGCAAAATTTTCTCTATTCCCATTTCTTACCCAAGTGGGCGACTACGAGCGCTCTTGCAATTTTATCACTCAGCTCTTCCCTACTGTTAAAGAATCTAAAGCATCTAATTCCTATGAAAAAGATGAGGATAGAGCAAATCTGTTTTAAACACAAATGAATGAAGTATGATTATGTTCAAATAGAAGGCGATAAGCATCTAGAGTATGCAAACCGTTTCTAGGCTAGCTCTCGCTTTCAACTAAGCCTTACGTCGAAAAAAAAGTGGCGGCGACCTACTCTCCCATGCTCTTGTGCATAGTACCATCGGCGATGAAGGGCTTAACTTCTAAGTTCG
>JAUIKQ010000096.1 GCA_030430655.1 Chlamydiia bacterium | reverse complement strand
GGAAAGTAGAGAGCCCAGTTCCCTACTGCCCAAAGGCACAAGAGGCTCCAAAGCCCGAAATATGGATTTTTTTCAACGGAAACGGACACCTGAAAGAGCAGGCTACCGAAGCTTTTTTACCTATAATCCAAGGCTGTCGAAACTCTCCGCATGTTTTGACATTTGATTATAACCAAACAGGAAATAGCTCTCCCGCAAAGATGAGCAGCAAAGTGCTCATTGAAGGTGCACAAGCTTGCATAGACTACTGCAAAGCAGTAGGCTTTGCTAGCCAAAATATTCACCTATTTGGTTATTCCCTGGGAGGCGCTGTCGCCGCGCACGCAAAAGCGCTAAATCCAGACATAGGAAAGCTCGTTTTAGATCGCACATTCTGCGATCTGCCAACAACTGTCTACGAAGTTGCAAAGGAACTTGCAAAGGTCAGCACGTTGGTGAAAGTGTTGCTCTTTCTTCCCAAATGCTTTATTATAAACGTGATACGGTTTCTTTTGTGGGCATGCCAGTGGAACCTTAACACCATAGACATTATAGAGCGCATAAGGGGTCCTATGTGTGTATTTAATGCAACCAACGATAATGTGATCCGGGCAGATGCCTCTCTTGCTAGAGCGCTCAAAAACCGTGCGGTGAAGTTAGAGCCGGGCCAATACGTCTACGAAGAAGAGATAAAAAGCAGCAGCCCATACCCACCACACATGGTGCCCCTAATGAAGACAAGGACAGGCTCCGTAGTACAACAATTCCTAACAACCTAAGGCAAGGGCCTGTTTGTTTACCATTTGTCCTTTTTTTCACGCAGATAGGCTAGTACCTCCTTGGGCCCTTTCAGATTGCAGGAACGTAGCCGCTCCAAAAGCTCTGGCTGATCAAATCGCATAAAAGGATTGGTGTCGAGCTCTTCTTGCAGAGGAGCAATCGCGGTAGGCTGATTGCGAAGGTGCGCTTTTTCTACAAAAGAGCGCCGCCTTGCAATATCCACATTTTCCGGCTCTAGGCAGGCCGCAAATCGCAAGTTTTCCCTCGCGTACTCGTGCCCTGAACAGAGAAGCGTGGTTTTAGGCAGCGAGCGAATGCGTTTCATGGAAAACAACAAATCGCTAGCATCTCCTTCAAATAAACGCCCACAACCTCCTGCAAACAGCGTATCTCCCGTAAATAGTACTCCCATTTCTTGTTCATGAAAACAAACAGACTCTTTCGTATGCCCAGGCGTGTGGTAGACAGAAAAAGAAAAAGGGGGAATGTCTAACTTAGAGCCCTCACCGACCACCTCATCTAAAGGACAGGAGTGTATCTCACTCGGGCCTATGATTTTCGCTTTTGTAGCGGCCGCCGCCTGAGGCGCTCCTGCTGTATGGTCGCTGTGGTGATGCGTGAGTAAAATCGCAAGCAAGGGCAGATTTTCTTTTTTTAGATACTCTAAAAAGGGAGCCGCATCGCCTACATCCACACAAATCGCTTTGTTCTTTCTTTGTAATAAAAAAATATAATTTGTCTCTAGACAGGGAATAGCAACAATTTGTGTGTCATTCTTCAGCCCAAAGCGGATAATTTTTGTCATTTATATTCCTCGAGATAAGCGCAAACAATTTTTAATAACACACTCCAAAGAAACATATGCCGCTTCCACACTATTTCTCGGGCCTCTTGCTTAATTGGAAGGCGATACAAACGCATCGCTTTATATGTTAAGCAATTTCGCAGCTGCTCTATAAGTGGTTTGTAGGCATATTCTTCTTCTATATCCAAACGGTATGCCAAAAAGCGCCCGGTCTCAATGTCTCTGCTTGTATGTTCATTATTTTCTAACTCTTCGATGAGTTTTTGTATATGCGTTTTTATGTTTTCTAGGCTCTGCTTTATTTTCTCCAGTTCTTGCCAAAGGTTTGCCTTTTCTATATGAGATAGGGCGTTTGTTGCTATCTCCGCCTGCAATAGGGCATCAATATCAAAAGTATGGGTAAAATAGTTTTGCAAAGAATCTATCGGGGCATTTTTTACCCCCTTTATTCCAAGTCCTCCTTCTGTCGCATTAAAGAACTGTATATCGGGAAATTTCTTGGCGTAGGTAGAAAGCACCGACGATTCCATAACCCACTTCACTTGCGTATCCACAAATTGCCCTAAAACTCCTTTTCGGCGGAGTAGTTGATCACTGGTGCGTTTATTTTGCTTGCGATCGCTCCACGCTTCTTTATCGCTAAGCACTCCGTTTGCGTACCGCTTGCGATCTAAATAGGCCAAGTCTAGACCCACAAATACAATAGGGTTGCACCCAAGTTGAATAGCAGCGCTCAACGCAAGGGTTGTCACAGACAAAGCTTCTTCCTCTGCAAACTCTTTCGCTAAAGGGGTGCTGAGCTGTAGCTTCCGCTCCATGTGCTCTTCGAAAGGGCCTCCCGTCAAGGTTTGCATATACCCATATTCCCCTCCCCTTGTATAAAATACTTTGGAAAAAAGGCGATTTCCATAGAGCAAAGGGCGCTGAAAAGCATCTGCTCCAAGTAGCCTTGTGTACTCTTCTTCATTTGGGTCAATTGCAAAAGTCAGGCTCAACATTGTAAAATCCGAGCGCACTGATAGCAGAGCCTCCAGCAAAAATAACACTTTTATTCGCAAAAGAAGATAAAAAAGGAGCGCTATTTTTTAAAGAAGGGCCAGCTCCACAAATAATTGCAGGTATGCCTTGAAAAATCGGCCCCATTTGGCTTGCATAAAACGCAGAAGGAAGTTTCTGCACATTTGGATACACGTTATGGAATAGTTGATGAGACTGCAGCCTATCTGTGAAAATGGCTTCCTCTACTGCGCTGCTACGCAAAATCTGCAAACGGAGCGACCGAAACTGCTGTCTTTTATCCTCATAACAAATGGCAGGGTATACCGCAACGTGCCTTAAGGGAAAGGCTTTTACGATTAAGCGTAAGTCATGAAGGGGTTTGTCTGCTAGCATATGAATATGCACCTGAGGGTGCTGAGCAAATGTTTGCGCTAAGGGGGAATGGGAAAAAAAGACATCCAACACTCCTAGATCGTCTTCTATGATCACTAAATCCCGCTGGACATTTTCCGCCAGCCATGACTCTAACCCCCAGTAGTCATATCCCAGACCCAGCCCATATAAAAAGACCACGTCTAAATCTTCAAGGCACCGCTTTTCCCACCTTTGCTTTACATCGGCGCGTGTGATAGAGCGAGGATACAGCCATTTACCCTCTCTTTGCGCATTTGGGGAGATAAATTTAAAGGACTGATACTGAGAAAATTGCAAAAGAAACTGCAAACTTGCGTACCGCTTTTCTAAACTCTCGAGTTCGTAAGCGCTCTTCATTGCAACTGCCCATGGATATAGTTTCTTTTATCCAAGATATTCCCCCACTCATCCCAAATCTGATCCGTGCCATGTCGCTTGCCGTTGACGTAAAAAATTTCTCTTTTTACTTGCCCACTTTCCCAAAACAGGAGAGCAGAACCACACAAATGGTCCTTTTTGTAAGAAAGACGGGTTTTTAGCTTGCCAGAAGGGTAAAAGGTCTCAAAAAGACCCTCTTTTTGCCCGGATTTCCACCTTTCGACAGCGCTGAGCTCACCTGTAATAAAATAGCGCCGCACTTTTCCGACTTTTTCTCCTTCTATGAAACAGCTTTTAGAAAGTAGCTGCCCTTCCTTCCCAAAGCTTTGCGATATTCCATGTAGCTGCCCTTTTTTATAAAACGAAACCATTTGTAGACAGCCATCTGGATAAAAATGGCGACTCTCCCCTTCCATGACACCATTATGCGTAGAAGTATCTAATATTTGCTGAATGTTGCTGTCATGGGGCTGTTCGTGTCCTTCTGAAGGAAGGGACGAGTCAACCATGCTTTTTGTTTTTCGTCTCAAGTCCCATGAATTATTCAACAAATCTCTCTCCTACTCTTTTCAATACAGATATT
>JAUIKQ010000095.1 GCA_030430655.1 Chlamydiia bacterium | reverse complement strand
AGTTTGAAATCAGGACACATATTCGACTGCTTGAAATTTTAAATCCAACGCTTGACACTATCGATAAGCTGAAGGTCTTGCCTGTAGCGGCGGGCGTAGACATTAAAATCAAAGCGGCGTAGTCTTTCTTGGCAGGCTGGTTCTCCAAGCGAAGAAGGGTGCGGAGGAGCTCAAGACGACTTCCTCCCCTGGCTGTTTAAAAAATAAAGGACTATACAAGTGTCGCAGGCTCTTAACAGCTCTCAGCTACGGTTTGATTTTGGGAAAGCTCCAGTTGAAAATCAAAGGCAGATGCCCAAGGGATGCGCTGCCTGTTTAAGACTTGGCTTTGTGTTGCCCGCTGCTATCCAAACCATTATCCATTTAGCAAAAGCGGTTTTTCGCGCAATAAAGACAAAGCATTTTTGTGATACAACATATTGGAAAGCGCAGGCTTTCCATATCGCAAGAGTTTGGCAGGAAGAATTTGGCTTTGCATATGCGTTTTTTAATAGTGCAAAAGGGCATGGGCATGTTCTCCAAGCGCAATACCATAAGAAGGTATACGAGGATTTCCTCAAAGCGTATACCTCGCCCGTCCCCCCTAGCCCTCAGCGCGACCGGTTAACATTGCCGCGACCCATTTCCTACACCGAGCCGCAAAAGGTCACAGCGGTCGCGCAAGACAACCGAAATGCTCGGTACGAAATTGAAAAGCAGGAAATAAACGCAAGAGCAGAAATTCAGGTTGCTGAGGTTGGCGCTTACTCCTCGCTTTCTCGAGAATTTCTTAACGCTCCTGCACCATTGGCTGTCAAGGAAGTGGATGAAAAGCAACAGCGTTACGTCAGAGTCGCTGCAAACGTAAATCAAGCTTTTGTAAATGATGTTAGCCACGTTATTCGAAGCCCTCAGTATCAACCCGTTATCAAGCAAATAGAAGCGGCTCTTGTCAAAGAAAGGCCTAAATAGCGCAAAAACACTTTTTCCCAGGCCAACTTACGTGTCTGCATTAGCGAGTTTTCTGTAAAACCGTAAGCTCTACTGCTGATTTGCAGTACGTCTCTTTTATGAAGAAGGTGGAAATAACTACCGCCAACAAGGCAATTGCAACGAGCACATTAAATGCATAAAGATAGTCTGGCAGGGCTGGGGTTTTACCTTTACTTACATGATCGAGTAATAGGCCTATTATGGGAGCATTGATTGCGGACACTCCTGTGATCATCCCATTATTTAAGCCAAAACCCACAGCGACAAATTGCTTTTTAAACTGCTCTGCCATTAGAGCAAAACCAACGGTTTGCCCCGCAGCGCTCGTTCCTAATAAAAAGAAGGCGATCTGTAGATGTAGTTTGCTTGAAGAATAAAGAACCATAACAATCGCTATAACTCCCAGTACAGAGGAGTATTTTAAAACGCTTTTTCTTCTTTCTAAAAAATCAGATAAAAATCCCCATAGAGGGCAACCAACAGCATAACCGATCCACGATAGTGTCAGCATGTAGCCAGCGCCATCTGGAGCAATCCCTTTTAAGCCCAAAAAGGCTCGTCCCTCATTTTCAGATAAATATTCTACGGCGAAATATAAACTTGTCGATAAAAGGGCAATATACCAAGGCTGCGCCCTGGAAAATAATCTTAAAAGGGAAGTGGAAATTTTTTCTGGCTTATAGAGAATAACATATTTATCGGCTTTTTCACGGTTATTTTCGACAAAGAAAAAAACCAAAATAAGCAAAACAAAGCCGAGTCCACTTAAGGATAAAAAAACAAACCGCCAGCTTACATTGAGGGTATCTAAGGGCCCCGTTGCAATCATTGGCCCCAAAGTTCCGATAAATTGGGATATACCTATAAATATCGCGCTGTACTTATGAGGCATCCAGTCATGAACAGATACCAACAAACATAGAAAGCCAAAGGAGGCTCCAAATCCCATGCACATTCTATATATTAACGCTGCGTAATAGCTATCAGCGTAAGAAAAACCAAGAGAGGCTAGGGCGCAAAAAACCGATCCTAGCATTAGTGACTTTTTTAATCCGATGTTATCAATTATCAAGCCAGCTGGAACTTGCATACTTCCATATATCAGTAAAAAGAGCGTTGTACTTACTAGGGAAAATTGAACAGGATTTAGCCCTAAATCACGCATGATGGAGGGCTGATAAGTGCCTATGACAACACGTAAAAGAAATTCATATAAAAAAAACAGTGCACATATAGACCAAACAACATATCCCTTGGCCTGTAACTTATTGTCACTCATGCGCCTTAACCTATATAACTATCGGGCTGCTTTTTGTCCCACTCTTCTATTATCGTTTCCGCTTTACCATCATCCAAAAAAGAAGCAATTTTAAAAACGGGCAGACCCTCGTGAATCAGAGGAGAAGTGTTAATCCCTACAATCACCCCTTTTTGCGCTGACTTGATCGATTCTGTAACATCTGCACCAAAAGGGTCGCTCACTGCAGCAATTGTTTCCCCCCGCTCAATCGTCTGTCCCAGCTGGACTTTGGGATGCAATATTCCTGCTTTGTGTGCAACTACCCACTCCTCTTCTCTTGAAAAAATGGGGGTGATTTCTTGCACAGGGGCTTTTTCTAGCATGTCAATATAGCGCATGACATTTTTCACACCATTAACGCCAAGCTCAATCGCATTCTCATCAAAGCGCATCGCCTCACCTGCCTGATAAACAAGCAAAGGAATCTGCAGCTCCTCTGTTGTTTGCCTCAAATGGTTTCCTTCAAGGGTAACATTAGTCACAACAGGAGCTCTAAATACTTTTGCTAGTTCCTTCGCTTTTTGGTTATCAAAGTTACAATACACCTGAGGGAGAATATTGTGGTTAAGCCCGCCTGTTTGTAGCTCTATGCAGTAGTCGGCCCTTTTGAGGATCTCTTCCGTGACCAAATAAGCCATCCTTTCGCCATACGACCCCTTCTCATTACCAGGAAAACAGCTGGCTAAATTATCGCCAGTTGGCAGGGTTGATGGGTAATGGGTAAGCCCGTATACATTCATCACAGGAATAGCAATAACCGTTCCCGTAATCTGCGCGGGATCCATGGTCTGAACAAGCCTATTTGCAATTTCCAATCCATTCAGTTCTGTCCCTCGCAAGACAGAAAAAACAACCAAACAGGGCCCTTCCCTCTTGCCATGTATCACTTTAATGGGCATATACAGCGGAGCGCAAGAATACTGCTCCGGCAGTGGCAGGGCAAGATTTGCTACCTCCCCGGGATGTACATTTGTTCCACATATAGTCATTTTCTTATTTCTCATGCAACCACCTCGCGCCTAAGGAATACCTGTAGTCCAGCTTAGAAAGAGTCAGCGTACCAGCTTTTGAAAAAAAATGAAACCGAAACCCCTACTTTGCACCTCAAAGGCAAATTCTAGGAAAGGGTCGGATGTGGTGCAGCTTTTCAAGCAGCGATCAAATTTTTGCAAAAGAGCTCCAAGCTTGCTTACAGTGCACCTAGAAAAATCGACGCCTGATTTTTGATCTTGCTACCAGTCTGATAGACACAAAGCATGCAGGCTTTCAAGCTTATAACCTCGCAAGTTTGCTTTTCTCTCGCGGCTTGATTTAGTGTTGCTCCACCTATAGTGAGTTGCGGGGCTCTCTTTCGTTGCAGTTTTCTCTCTGTCCATCAGTAAATCTATTTCGCATGGACGTAAAATTTGAAATTGTGGTAGATTGGCTCCTTGTCAACCTTGGTAAAGCGGAGGTAGTGGATGTCTTTTCCTATACGAGCAGTAACAGCGGGTTGTCGCTGGGTCCGCGGCGGCTTTGGGTCAAACCTTGAAAAAGCCTCTAATCTTCCTGGGAGCTTTTGTGCTTTATCGCGCTTTTTCCCGCTTGCATACCAAGGGACAATACCGAGAAACACAATACCGAGAAACACAATACCGAGAAACAAAGAGGCGCCAATTCTCCGCAAATCAAA
>JAUIKQ010000094.1 GCA_030430655.1 Chlamydiia bacterium | reverse complement strand
AAATGACCTGGTGATCGTGCCTGGATGTGCTGACGGTCAGATTCCCATAGAGGTTTACGCAAATGCTGCAAAGCACGGTTTTGAGCTGGATATTGTTGCTGCTGACTATAACCTGGCTGCTATGCAGCTTGGTCATCTGACCATGAACAGTTTTGGGTTACGTGGCAAAAAACTCCGGTGGATACAAACGGACGTAAAGAGCAAAAGATTTTTCGATTGGATTAAATCGAATTTTTCCGGAAATACAAGCCACCAGATTGTAACGCTCGTGCAACCATCCTTGGGCGAAGAGAATTTTCTTAGCCTTTTAAAACGGATTTCCGATTTACACAAAGCAAAGCACCTTCCCACTTCAGTGGTTATGCCTATTTTACTTGAAGACGAAAGCAGTGAATGGTACAAGACTTGCAATAGTTTCGTCCAGGAAGCAGCCGATTATTCTAAAACCGCCCGAGATCTACAGCAAATGGTGTGGAAAGAAACGGAATATGGCCATGAAATGCTCAGACTGAGCTCAGACAAGAAGTCTTATCTCGCTCAGCAATATTTTATAAAGCAAGAAGCTTTACCTGAAATCCGAAGGAAAATGGGCTATGAGAATTCGCACGAAGAGCCTTTTGATAAAACGGAGAGTGGTGATATATACATAAAGGAAAGAGCCATAAGAGCACTTTGCCGTTGGGACGCAATCGATTAACACAAAGAAAAGCGCTTCGCCAATTTTCAAAATGCTTTCTTGGAGAAAATCAGGTCTTTTGCCTTTTCTCCAAGCGCTCCTTTCAGCTGCTACTCTGGAAACGGCCTATTTTCACTAAAAACACTCCTGCAAACTATACATCAGCGTCTTCTAATAAAGACAAGCGTTCGTAGTACCGCATGAGGTCTCGGTACTTTGTTGCCTCTTCAAAACGCATTTCCTTCGCTGCCTTGCGCATCTGTTTTTCGTAACGCTGAATATTCTCTGCAATTGTTTTCGATTCAGGAGAATGGCTCTGCTCTTCTTTTTCTATCTCTTCTGACTTACCAGTAAACGTTTCCATAAGATCTTGTTGCGCTTTTTTCTGCACACTTTGCGGTACAATTCCCTCTCTTTTATTATGCGCTGCCTGCAGGGCCCGTCGCCTATTTGTCTCCTGCAACGTTAACCGAATAGCTTCTGTTTCCTTGTCTGCATAAATAATTACCCGCCCTTCTTTGTTACGAGCAGCACGCCCACAAGTTTGGATTAACGCGGTTTGACTGCGCAAAAACCCCTCCTTATCTCCATCTAAAATCGCCACTAAAGCTACCTCTGGGATATCAAGCCCCTCTCGTAACAAGTTGATCCCTACCAAAACATCATACTGTCCACTACGAAGCTGCTTAATGATACCAATGCGTTCTAGCGTATCGATGTCTGCGTGCAAATAGCAAGCCTTTACACCAATCTCTTTTAAATATTTCGTTAAATCTTCTGCCAATTTTTTCGTCAGAGTGGTCAATAAAACCCGATGCCCAATTTCCACTTCACGCCGAATCTCCTCTAATACATCATCAACCTGACCTTCCGCTTTCCGCACTTCTACTGGCGGATCCAACAATCCCGTCGGACGAATAATCTGCTCCACAATCTCTCCAGATGCCTCGTCCACCTCCCAGCTAGAGGGAGTAGCAGAAACATAAATGACCTGCTCTGTTTTGTTATAAAACTCTTCAAAGGTCAATGGTCGATTATCGTAAGCAGACGGGAGGCGAAATCCATACTCTACTAAGGATGTTTTGCGAGCGCGATCGCCATTATGCATGGCGCGTATTTGAGGAAGCGTCTGATGAGATTCATCTACAAAAAGAAGCAAGTTTTTTGGAAAATAGTTCAGCAGCGTAGGAGGAGGGGTCCCTTCTTTTCTCTTGCCAAAATGACGAGAATAGTTCTCAATCCCTTTACAAGCCCCAACTACTTCAATCATCTCCAAGTCGTACAACGTTCTTTGCTCAATACGCTGTCTTTCTAAAAGTTTACCACACGCTTCGAAGTGGCAAATTTGCTTTTGTAGCTCCTCTTTTATAGCTATAAAAGCATGCGCACGTGCTTCTTCTGGAGTCACATGGTGCGACGCTGGATAAATAACCACTTGATCGACTCTCTCTAATACCTCTCCCGTGAGGGGATCTATTCTACTAATACGATCACACTCGTCACCAAAAAATTCGATTCGAAACCCAAAAGTCTCTTCGTACGCCGGCATTATCTCCAAAATATCCCCACGTACCCGAAAGCTTGACCTTGCAAGGTCAATGCCTCGCTTATACTGTAGACTGACTAAGTGAAGTAAAACATCATCGCGCCGGTAGGCCTTTCCCACTTTAACTACCAGTTTCATTTTATCATAAAATTCTGGCATACCAAGGCCGTAAATACAGGAAACGGAGGAGACAATAATAACGTCTTTTCTTTCCAATAAAGAACGGGTAGCACTCAAACGCATACGATCGATTTGGTCGTTAATAGCCAAATCCTTTTCAATATACGTATCAGTTCGCGCAATGTACGCCTCTGGTTGGTAATAATCATAATAAGAAACAAAATACTCTACGGCATTGCTGGGGAAAAAATCTTTGAACTCTTGGTATAACTGCGCGGCTAGCGTTTTATTATGTGCCAATATCAGAGCAGGTCTTTGTACATTGGCAATGACGTTTGCCATGGTAAACGTTTTACCAGAGCCCGTTACACCCAAAAGGACCTGGGATTTTTTCCCTTCGCGCACACCCTTCGTCAGTGAGCTAATCGCTTTTGGTTGGTCTCCACACGGCTTAAACGCCGTCTTAAGCTTGAACATGAAAATAGTTTTGTATCAAAGGTTGAAAAATGCCCATTTGCTCCATAACACTAAAAATGACAACAATTGCTCCAAACGCCATTATACCCAACAACACCGCCTTGCCCTTAAAAGAGCGATAGAAAGGGGAAGTTTTTAAAGTAAAGGCCATGCATGCGGGTAAAATGATCAGTAAAATAGCCACAAAAACGCCTGCATAATCTAGCGCCTTTAAAAATGCCCTTTGACTTGTAAAAATAAAAATCAAAGGAGGAACGAACACAAGCCCGCACGCAATCAGTCTCCCCTCCCATGTCTTTTTAATGCGCAGTCCATCGGTCAAAAAATCGGATAAACTCAACGCTACCCCTAAGAATGATGTCACAATCGCGAAAAAAGAAAAACCTTTAGCAGCAAAGCTAAGCTCTTTCACTTCGATTAGCTGCGCTAAAGGCACCGCTGCACCTTGCCCCGACTGAAAAGCCTGCGCCAAACTCATCTTCCCGCTCAAAGGCACGCTTCCTAAAACAAGGAGCTGCCACACCAGATAAAAAGCCAAGGGTAAAATACTGCCTATCAATAACACTTTTTTTAGCTGCGCTCGATTATGCTCCATGTAGGTCGTCAGCGTGGGGATGATGATATGGTAACCAAAGGCGGTAACCACTACAGGAACGGCAATCGCCCCGGCACCAAAATCTCTGTGCAAAAGAAAGCTTGGCTTTATATAAGAAGGAATAAATACCACTAGGATCAGGTAGGTAACAAAGAGCCCTAGCATCAATAGACGGTTAACAACATCCACTCCTTTTGTGCCAAGGTAAACAAAACCCCCAAAAAGTAAAGGCAGCGCAAAACAACCGAGAAGAGGGGAAATATTCCATCCAAAGGCCCTCATTGCCTCCACAAAGAAAGGGCTGCTGCCCGCTATATATGCCGAAAGGAGCGAGTAGAGCAGTAAAAGATAAACCACCCAAGCAATGCCTTTGCCTATCGAGCCGAGCGTCTGTCCCGACATAGAGATTAAATTCGGCTCTCCTAGGCACGCAAAATTAACATCTAAAAAAAGATAAGAGGTGATCAACATGACACCCCAAAACAGAAGAAATAGAAAAAGCGCTGGGAAAAAACCCATAAAACCGGTAATCGTAGGCAGTGCAAGCATTGC
>JAUIKQ010000012.1 GCA_030430655.1 Chlamydiia bacterium | reverse complement strand
CTCCGAGGTGATATAAACAAAGAAGCCCGAGTTTTGCGCCTTACTCCTTTAGTTTTTCGAGCCGTCTGCTCGGTCTGGAACGGAAAAACAAGGCACCAAACTCGCCGGGGGAGTGTAGAAAATTTTTTCCCTACTGTCAATTAAAAAGTTCTCTCCGTTGGGTAAAAAGAAAAAAAAGCCGTCTGTACCGTTTTCAGCGATTCCAAGAGCGATTTGGACATCATGCATGATATAGAAAGACCCTGTTGCTACGACTATCTCGCCGTGGTTTAAGCTCTCGATTACACTTTCTTTGATGGTGGGCAGACTTGCAGGGGGAGTTGGAGCGTTTTCAAGTGGTGGGCAAGTGCTGTTTGGCTTATAGGTCGCGTTACAGGGCATACTGGAGAAAGGCGCCGCACTTTTTACTTTGATAGTAAACGCAACATAGCGCTGATAATCTTTACCACGAGAAAATCTAGTAGAGAAATCCACTAGATTTTCTTCGATGCTTTCACGTGGCAGCCAAGTGCTAAAAGACTTAAATTGTAGCCTTGGCCAGCTGAGGTTCAGAGGGCCAATGCTGCGCGTTTACTGCCGTGCACCACAGAGGGGGCAGTATGGGTCACCTTTTAGGATTCTCCCTCCACAAGACCGGCAGGACACCGTGACGTAGGGAACATCTCGCAAGCTGTCTCCCCTATGGATTGTCGTTTCGGCAGTTACCAAATCCACTACAGCTTTTAGGGAAGGAGAGTATATTTGATGGAGAAACCCTTCTTCATCTCCTACAAAGATACCTTCATCCCCCATTAAGAAGCCGGCTGTTGGATCCAGATAAATATCATCGCTGAGCTCTTCTACAATCCTTAGACCTCCTTCATTTACCAGCTTCTGCATTGTTTGCAAAGCGAGAAACTCTGTGCAGTACTCCCGCGATGCTGAAAAGCCGAAAACGACAAAAAGCAAACTACAAAGAAAAAACATTTTTTTCATAAAACCTCCGAGGTAATATAAACAAAGAAGCCCGAGTTTTGCACCTTACTTGTTTAGTTTTTCGAGCCGTCTGCTCGGTTTGGAAGGGAAGAACAAGGCACTAAACTCGCCGGGGGAGTGTAGAAAATTTTTTCCCTACTGTCAATTAAAAAGTTCTTTCCGTTGGCTTAAAAAGAAGAAAAGCCGTCTGCACTGTTTTCAGCGATTCCAAGAGCGATTTGGACATCATGCATGATATAGAAAGACCCTGTCGCTACAACTATCTCGCAATGGTTTAAGCTTTCAATGACACTTTCCTTAATGGTGGGGCAGACTTGTAGGGGGAGTTGGAGCGCTTTTAAGTGGTGGGCAAGTGCTGTTTGGCTTATGAGTCGCGTATGATTTTCAGGGCATATCGGGTAAAAGCACTGCACTTTTTGCTTTGATAGTAAACGCAACATAGCGCTGATATCTTTATCACGAGCAAATCCAATAAGAAACCCAATGGGGGTGTTTTCTTTTTTTAAAAAATGGAGCTTGTCTACAAGGGTTTGAATAGAGGCAACGTTGTGTGCGACATCTAAAATGACTTTTTTGTTCTGAATAAGGTGCTTTTCAAAGCGGCAAGGAGGCATTGCCTTTATTCCAATTGCAATAGCGCGCGTGGTTATTTTTAAGAAGGTTTTTTGGAGGAGTAAAAGGGCTGTTTTTGCAAGCGTTTCTAGATTTTCTTCGACGCTTTCATCATTAGCGCACAAAATAACAGGGGCGTTTTCCTTTCGGGCGATATCTAGAAGTACATTTTGGGCTGCGGCGCTTTTTCCTAATATGACGGGCGTGTTTGGTTTGATAATGCCCCCTTTTTCCTTGGCGATAGAGGCGAGCGTTGTGCCCAAATATTCCACGTGATCAAGGGAGATAGAAGTGATAATAGACAAAATAGGCGATAAAATATTTGTTGCATCTAGTCTTCCGCCGAGTCCTGTTTCCAAGACAAGGACATCGATTTGCTCTTGAGCAAAATAATAAAGGGCAAGAACAGTCGTGAGTTCAAAAAAAGTGGGTTTCACTTCATGCAGGTCTACTATTTTAAAACAGTGCGATAAGTGCTTAACAACGGCTTTTTCATTGATCATGATGCCATCAATTTGTATCCTTTCCCGAAAAGTGGCGATGTGTGGGGAAGTAAAAAGGCCAGTCTTATATCCAGAAAGAGAGAGCCCTTTTGCTATTTTAGTGGCTACCGATCCTTTACCATTGGTGCCTGCAATGTGGATCACGGGGTAGCATGTGCCTGGCATGCCCATAAGCGCGTGGCATTTTTTTACGACATCCAGTCCAAGTTTCATTCCAAGGGCTTGATTGAGCGTAAAGAGGCGGTTTAGGAGCTGGCTGTACATGCGTTTTTTAACCGATCATAATTTGCTTTATCGACAAAAGAGGATCCCAAACGCACGTGTGGCCGCATTTTACCGTGAAAGTCTGATCCTCCGGTCACAAGCATACCTTTTGTTTGGGCTTTGTCGAGCCATTGCTTTTCTACCTTGGGAGAGGCAGCGCTGTAGTAGCACTCAACGCCGTCAAAAGGCATATCTAAAAGATGCGCTATGAGTTTTGTATTTTGGATGAGATGGGGATGGGCGATTACAGCGACGCCGCCTGCTTGATGAATAGCGTCTATTGTGGAGACCACGTCCACAGACTGACCTGCTACGTAACAGCTTTTACCGTCCGCTAAGTAGTGGTTGAAAGCATCTCTCATAGATTTCACAATTTGTTTTTTACAAAGTAGTTTTGCAATATGAGGACGTCCAATTACTTTTGTTTCAGCAAAAGATTCCAGTTCTTCGTAAGAAATATCAAATCCCAGATCGGATAATTTTGCAATCATCGCCTGGTTCCTTTCTTGTCGTCTATGGCTATGTATTTTGATTAAATCATCCATGGCTTTTCTTGAGGTTATATCAAGCGAAAATCCATATCCCAATATGTGCACATTTTCGCCCAGGTGACGTGCGGAAAATTCTATGCCTGTAAGAAGCTCTATCTGCAATTTTTTTGCCCTGTCCCACGTGTCTTGCGTGTAAGCTGCTATGGTATCGTGGTCGGTAATCGACAGGCCGCTGAGTTGCGTTTCTTTTGCCAGCTCCAGGAGTTCACAGGGCGTATACGACCCATCAGAGCAAGTAGAATGCGTGTGCAGGTCAAAGCGAAAAGGGTACATAACAAACCTCAGGTAGTAGCTGGTGCTTGGTTTTTTCGTAAACCGTTGCGCTAATAGTTTTCATTAATTCCAAAACATCTTTTGCCGTAGCATTCCCAGAGTTTACAATAAAATTAGCATGTTGGCTAGAAACTCTCGCGCCACCAATTTGCAGACCTTTCAGCCCACAACGCTCAATTAGGGCACCTGCGCTTTCAAATTTTGTATTGCGAAAGATGCACCCAGCAGAAGGCAGGTTGTATGGCTGCGTTTGTTTGCGGTGGTGAAAAAACTGTTTTATTTTGTCCTTCACATCGTTGCTTGGATATACTTTCAGCTGCGCTTGTAAAATAACGGCGTTTGATTTTTGAAAACAAGAGCCGCGATACCAAAAAGATAAATTTTTTCGGTCTTCTTTCTTTATGCAAATCCCGTCGAAATAGGTAACGGAGAGCAATGTTTGTTCGATGCAGTCTTTCCCAACGCCAGCATTCATGTAGATAGCTCCCCCAAGGCTCCCAGGAATGCCGCAGGTGAATTCGAGCCCACTCAAATTATTTTTAGAAAGGTAAGCGTTTAGCTTGGGTAAGCTATATCCAGCGCCGACACTAATAGCGCCGTTATACCGAGCTAAATAATTGATGCTATTTAGGATAACAATCCCATCGAATCCTTTATCATCAAAAAGGACATTGGATCCGCGCCCCAAAATGAAATAGGGTAAACAGCGCTCTTTTGCAAAGTGAGTGGCTGCGATTATATCCGTTGCCGATAGTTTGTAAAAAAATCGTGCCTTGCCTCCAACGCGAAAAGTGCAGAAAGGAGTGAGGTCAACCCCTTTTTGCAATGGATGTATCATTTTAGAGAGCCACCTGTTTTGTCTCAATCGAGGCATCTAAAACCGCATTTATGAAGCGGCCCGCTTCTGGGGTGCCAAACTTTTTGACTAGGCGTATTGCTTCACAGATTACTACCTTGGAGGGAAGGTCGGTAAAGAGGAGTTCAAAGAGACCGAGGCGTAGAATATTCTTTTCCACAGGAGAAATTTTTTCGAATGAATAGGAGGCAGCCGCTTTATTGAGATAAGAGTCCAAAGTGCTCTGTTTTTCTACGATTTGTAGCGCAGCAGCATGCGCTTTTTGCATGACCGGCGCTGTTGCGTAAGTTTGGCTCGTGAACAGGCCTTCGATCTGTTCAATTTCACGAAGACCTGTCATATCAAAACAGTAAAGCAGCTGGAAGATAAGCTCCCTAAACTTTTTTTTTGGCACACCCAAAATACACCCCTATCTTAGGAGAGCGAATATAACACAATGGTAAAATTTTGTGCATTTTTATCTGCATAAGGGGAGAAAAACCAACCCTTTTTGATAGGGAGGTTCAAACGCCGTGGTTTTTGAAAAGAAAAATTTGCAAAACTACATCAGAATGGGTAGGATCGGGGGGTGCGCGGTAGCTGGGAAGTTTCTCAATCCCGGGAAGCATCTGGCTTTCAAGCGTGCTTTTGTGAGTAAATAGGGTGCAGTGGAGTCTTGGAGGGAAAAGGGGTGTATTTTTGGATTGGGCTTGGAGGTGCTTTAGGAGCCATAGCACGTGTATGTTTGATGCATATTTTGCCAGCTTTTGTTTTAGCGCTTCCTTTGAAAATGTTAATTATTAATGTTGTCGGCTGTTTTTTGATAGGCGTTTTATCGGAATCTATAGCGTGCTGTGGTCACTTGTCTTTGCATGTGAGGCACTTTCTTGTGCAAGGATTTTTGGGGGGATTTACCACCTTTTCTGCATTTGCTTTAGAGTTTGGGGTTTTATATCAAAAAGGGCTATACTTGGTCGCGCTTCTTTACGCCACATTAAGTGTGGTTGTTGGCCTTACCTTTTTCTTTTTGGGGTTGAAGGCGGTTAAATTATTTAGTTAAGAGGGAGAGTTGGGAAGCTTTATTGCAGTTGTCACTTTTCTTATCCTGCAGAGCGCTATGTTTGCAAATATTTTTGATTATGACCTTTGTCTATCAAAATTTCCTGGAAAAAGCAAGCGTGTTTTGGTGGTCTTGCATGGGTATGGGCAAAGTCATCGACAAGCAGAGCAGTTGAAAAAGCTTGGTGTTGTAGACGCTGCTATTGTAGGCTTTAATTTTCCCGACTATGATCTAGAGAAAAGGAACATACGCGCCCAAGACATGACTTTTGGCACCGTCAAGGAGATTTTGCCCCCCCTGTTTGTACTAAAGCAGTGCATTATTGACGAGAAATGCCCACTTGTCGATTTATATGGATATTCTGCCGGAGGAGGCGCAGTAATTAATGTTTTAGCCGCGCTAAGCACCTCTTTGCATGACGAGGCGTTGGAAAAGATAGGAATCGGAAAGCGAGAGAAAGCGCAAATTCTTGATACCTTGCAAAGAGGGTATATTCTTTTAGATACTCCTCTAAAATCTGTAGAAGAAATCATAGATCACCGGGGAAAGGAAGACATTTTAGAGCGGATAGCGGCTAAATACCGCACAAATAACCTAAGGCCTGTGGATTCACTAAAATGTTTGTCGGGCCAGGCTTTCAATATCCTTGTACACTTCCAAAAACACGATGAGGTCCTTTCCAACCGAGACGACCAGCTGTACATAGATTGTCTCTCTAAAGCCAACGCTTTAGGGAAGACATGGGTGGTTATCGATGACGATGGAGGCCATATGAAGCCACATTTTTCTCTGTGGAAGGCTTATGCTGACCTCTTGGACGCATCAAGCAAGTCTTGCACCAAGAGTTTATAAAATTATATGCCATTTTAAACGCTTATTAAAATATCTTTATTTTTAATTCATTTTATTATAAAATAGTTTTTTCTATTAATAATAAGGTTATGTTATGAGTGTGGTAGGGATTTACTGCATACCAAAAGATGCACGATGGGTATCAAAGTGTATTATCCAGGCAAATAGCCATACAAAAGCTTGCAATGGACATATAGAAAGGCGATTGCTTGCTACTGTAAAGCTCGTAGCGGCTCTTGCAATGAGCATATTGAATGCAGGGGTCTATTTTCCAGTCAAAACGGCGCTGTGTTTTAGTTTTGCAATGCTTTCTTTTCCTTGGACAGGAGGGAAGTTTTTTACTAGAGCAAAAGAAGGGCTCATCTCTTTAATTCAAAGCGTATCGCTCTGTTTCCAGCTCACATTTAGTATCCCTTTTGTGCCCCTTGTTCCCGAAGTCATACAGTCTGAATTCCCTGTAGATTCGGTGAAAAAGAAGGCCCCTAATCCCAAGCTTTCTACCAAAGCCGCTGCTAAACCTCCCCCATCGAAAAAGTGGGTTTCTGCAGAAGGTAAGGGCGGAGGAGGCTTATCAAAGAAGCCTTCTACTAAGATTTCTACGGCGGCCCCTAATCTCAAGTCTCATGAGAAAGGCGCTACAAAGACCTCTGCTCGCGGATATCACTCGCACCAATATAACAAAGAAATATTTGCCGAATTACAAGCGGCTGTAGAAAAAGGTAGTTACGAAAAGAGCATAAAAACAATGCGGCAAGGAACAAAAATCTATATTCCTGGGAAGCTAGAAAAAAGGCCTCTGTGTAATCGTGCCACCATCTCTGTGCAAAACAGAGATACAATGGAGCTTGGGGCTGAGTTAGCAGATAAGAATCCTGCACTGCTAAATATGGCAAATGCTTACACGCCCGGGGGAGGTGTCCTTCAAGGAAGTTCAGCACAAGAAGAAGAGCTGTGCCGCCGATCTACGCTGTACTTTTCCTTAATTGATCAAAAAAAGGCCCAGAAAAAACAATACATTCCTGAATTTGGATGCATCTATTCTCCACATGTTGAGATTGTTAGAACACGTCAGCCAAACGGGGCATTTACTGAACTAGCCACTCAAAATAACCCTAAAGTAAGCATTATTTCTTCTGCGGCCTATAATCTGAAAAAGCAACCTCATGTGGAGAATCTTGAGAAAAAGACCAAACGCAAGATCCTAGCGCAGCTGCGAGCGGCTATCGACCATGGGCACGAGGTTATTGTCCTAGGCGCCTTTGGTTGCGGGGCATTTCACAACAACCCAGACCGAATCGCCAAGTGGTATCGTGACATACTGATAGAAAAAGGATACCAAAAATACTTTACAGAGATCCACTTTGCTGTGCTGGCACCAAGGCAACCTGGAAAGGCAAGTACCAATTTTACTGTGTTCCAAAAGGCATTCTCACATTAGACTTACTTACGGCGCTTGCGTTCCACCTCGGTGAGATATTTTTTACGCAAACGTATGTAGTTGGGCGTGATTTCTACAAGTTCGTCGCTAGCAATAGCGTCCATGGCCTGCTCTAGAGTCAGCTGCTTATGGGGCGTTAGTGTAAGGTGTTCGTCTGAACCAGCAGCGCGAATGTTTGTCAAATGCTTTTCTTTTGTGATATTTACTGTGAGGTCGTTTTCGCGTCTATGCTGGCCAACGATCATCCCTTCATAGACCATGTCTCCTGCTTTTACATAGAGAAAACCTCGATCTTGAAGAGTAAAGGCAGCATAGGCTGTAGCCTTTCCTTCAGATAGGGAAATGAGCGCTCCTCTTTTCCGTGTTTGAATTGCCCCTTTCCATGGGCCAAAACTATCAAAAATAGAGGTTAAAATCCCTTCTCCCCGTGTCATCGTGAGAAATTCGTTGCGGTACCCAATAAGTCCTCTCGTGGGAATGATGAACTGGAGGTGTGTTATCCCTTGCGCATCTGTAAACAGGTTTTGCATTTCTCCTTTGCGTCTTGCCATTTCTTCAATCACAGCCCCTGCATGCGCATCAGGAACTTCTATGTGGCAGTTTTCATAAGGCTCTTCGCTGTTTTTACGAATGACTTGAGGTTGTGAAATCACAAATTCGTACGACTCACGGCGCATGGCTTCAAAGAGAATGCTAAGGTGGAGCTCGCCCCTTCCACAAAGGCGAATGGCTTCCTCTCTTCCCTCAATTTCTTCCACTTTTAAAGAAGGATTCGCTCTTTTTTCCTTAAGTAAACGATCACGAATTTTGTTCATCGTGACATGTTTTCCGTCTTTGCCCACAAAAGGTCCATCGTTTACCGATATTTCAATAGAGAGGGTGGGCTCACCAAGTTCAATTGGTGGAAGCTGCTGAATATGGTTTGGATCGCATAGGGTATCGCCAATCATAATTTCCTGGGCGCCGGCGATGCTGACAATATCGCCAGCAGAGGCTTGCTCAAGCTCGATTTTTTTTATGCCTGTATACCCTTGTATTTGTCTGACCCGGGTTTTTGTGTGCTCCCCTTCGCGATTGATAAAAACAAAAGGGTCGTTCATTTTAATCGTGCCTTCTAAAATGCGTCCTGTGGCTTGCCTTCCAATAAAGTCGTCATAAGACAAAGTTGCGGCTTGCATAAGAAAAGGAAGGGAAACATCTCCTGGAGGAGGAGGGGTTTTTTCTACAATCATTTCAAAAAGAGGACGCATATCCACTTTTGGATCGTTGAGATCAGCAACGGCAAATCCTTCAATTCCAGAAGCATAAATGTAGGGGAAGTCTAGCTGCTCATCGTTAGCACCGAGCTCTACAAAGAGATCAAATGTTTTATTTAATACAGCATCGGGATCCGCGTGTGGTTTATCAATTTTGTTGATGACAACGATTGGTTGTAGTCCTATGCCTAAAGCGCACCTTAACACAAATCGAGTCTGCGGCTTTGGCCCTTCTTGAGCATCGACAAGCAGGAGTACAGAGTTTACCATTCCTAAAATGCGTTCAACCTCACCTGAAAAGTCTGCATGTCCCGGAGTATCTATAATATTAATTTTATTTCCATCAAAGCAGATAGAGGTGTGCTTAGCGAAAATAGTAATCCCTCTTTCCCTTTCTTGTTCGTAGCTATCCATGACGCGCTCTGGGACTGTTTCGTGTGAGTGAAAGGTATCTGCTTGTTGCAAAATCTGGTCAAGGAGGGTAGTTTTTCCATGGTCAATATGCGCAATAATAGCAATATTACGAATTTTACTTGGGGGATATTGCATTTTCTTTCCTTTACATCTTATTTTCTACGGTTTCTTTTAGACTCCGCTTAAGGAAGAATGCTAACCATTTGTTGCTTAAAACTCTAGCTTGTTCTTGGTTTTTTCCATTTTTTATGAAATAATTAGCCTTGCAGTTTTGCGTAGCTGTATTTATATTTACAAGCAAAGTTATTTTTAAGATGAAAAGACCTATTCCAAGAATTCCAAAGTTTTATCGAGGCAATCAACCAACGGGTAGGAAGCTATGCGACCTCTTGCCTAAGGCTTTGGATGAGATTGCGTCTGTTTACGCAAAACAAGGGAGTCAGGTCTTGAGTCAGTGGCCAGAGATTATTGGAGAGCGTTTTGCCCCTATGACGAAAGCTTGTGCCTTTGAAAATGGGATACTCAAAGTGAAAGTAACACACCCGGCTCTCTATAGCGTCCTTGTTGAGTATGAAAAGCCTCGGTTAGAAGCGTGTTTGCGGCAGCGTTTTCCCAATATAAAAATTCATAAAATCCATTTTCAAGTAGGTTAGCTGGCCCTGAAGTTTAAATTTTAAGAAAAGGAAGGTCGTGTGACGAAAGGATCAAGTAAAGAGTATACAGCAAGTTCTATTACCGTTTTAGAAGGACTGCAAGCCGTTAGAGAGCGCCCTGGCATGTACATCGGAGATACAGGTTTGAATGGGCTTCACCATTTAGTGTACGAAGTGGTGGACAACTGTATTGATGAAGCGATGGCAGGGTTTTGCACGCAAATCACCGTTGTTTTACACCCAGATGGAAGCGTGAGCGTTGAAGATAATGGTCGAGGTATTCCAGTGGGTAAGCATGAGGCGGAGTCGAGAAAGCAGGGGAGAGACGTTTCTGCTGTAGAAGTGGTTATGACGATCCTACATGCAGGAGGAAAATTTGATAAAGATACCTACAAAGTATCTGGGGGACTGCATGGCGTGGGAGTTTCTTGCGTAAATGCCCTTTCTGAGAAAATGCAAGTCCAGGTGAACAAAGAAGGCAGCGCGCACTTTATTCGCTTTGCTAGGGGAAAGGTCACGCAGCCTTTAGAGAAGAGAGAGCCCACAGAGAAGACCGGGACCAAGATTACGTTTTGGCCAGATGCAAGTATTTTTGCCGTTACCATTTTTGAGTATGATATCTTGGTCAAGCGGCTAAGAGAATTGGCTTTTTTAAATTGTGGTATAGAAATAGTTTTAAGGGATGAGCGCACTGTAGACCACATTGAAAATGCTTTCCTTTATTCTGGAGGCATTGCTTCTTTCGTTGCGTATTTAAATGAAAACAAAAACGCGCTTTTTAAAGAGCCCATTTATATCAAAGGTAGCAAAGAGCTGCACGACGGGATGATTGAGTTTGAGGTAGCGATGCAGTGGAACGAATCGTACAGCGAGTCATTGCTTTCCTACGTCAATAATATTCCCACAAAGCAAGGGGGAACCCATGTGAGTGGTTTTTCTGCAGCGCTGACTCGGAGCCTAAATCAGTATATAAAAAACAACCAGCTTTTAAAAAACAGCAAGGTTTCCGTTACGGGAGATGACATGCGAGAGGGGCTAGTGGCTGTTTTGTCTCTAAAAATTGCAAATCCGCAGTTTGAAGGGCAAACAAAGCAACGCTTGGGAAACAACGAGGTAGCATCTGTAGTCCAGCAGATTGTTGGAGAGGCTCTTGCCGCTTTCCTTGATGAAAATCCTTCTATTGCAAAAACTGTCGTTGAAAAGGCTATTTTGGCAGCGCAAGCGCGCATAGCCGCAAAAAAAGCACGCGAGTTGACGTTGCGAAAGACGGTTTTGGACACAGCCCGCCTTCCTGGAAAATTAAGTGATTGTCAAGAAAATGACCCGGAGAAGTGTGAAATATATGTTGTGGAGGGAGACTCTGCTGGAGGGTCGGCAAAGCAAGGACGTGACAGGCGCTTTCAAGCGATCTTGCCAATAAGAGGAAAAATTTTGAACGTCGAAAAATCCCGCCTAGAAAAGATACTCAAGAACGAAGAGGTGGGAAAAATGGTGTCGGCATTTGGGTGCGGGATTGGCGCTGATAATTTCAACATTGAGAAGCTACGCTACCATAAAATCATCATCATGACCGATGCGGATGTTGATGGGTCCCATATTCGCACACTTTTGCTTACCTTCTTCTATCGACATATGCCAGCGCTTATCGAAAGCAATTTTGTATACATTGCCCAGCCTCCCCTATTTCGTGTGAAGCGGAAAAAAGTGGCTCGCTATATCCATTCCGAGATAGAAATGGATGAGTATTTGTTAAATTTAGGCTTAAGTGACATCACGATTCGCTTAGCCTCCCATCACTCAGCAATTGAAAAAGATGAAATGAAAGAGCTGCTAGTGGTCGCTTTGGGAATAGAACATTTAGGTTATTTTATCGAGAGAAAAGGGGTGGCATTCGAGGAGTTTTTGAAAAAGAAAAATAGTGCTGGGGAGCTGCCTCGCTATTTTGCCAAGGTAGACAATGTGGATCATTTTATGTATTCAGAAGAGGAACTGTTACAGCTCAAAGCGACGTATGAGGCGGAAGAAAGAGAGAAGTTGAAGAGAGAAGACAGCTGCTTGCCCATTAAGCCTTTGTCGTTTGTCGAGCTGTTTGATCCCGAAAATTTACGCATGCTCAAGGAAAAGATTGCCCTTTTTGGCGCTTCAATAGCGCAGTATACAACTGCTGAGGGGAAGATAATGGACATAATAGACGAAAATGAAAATGTGACGCCGATTTACACACTAAGCCAATTCATCGACTGTTTGCGTGAAAATGGAAGACAAGGAATAGAGATTCAGCGTTACAAGGGCCTTGGAGAAATGAACCCAGAGCAGTTGTGGGAGACCACCATGGACCCTGAGAGAAGGACTCTCGTTCAAGTGAAATTAAGCGATGCTGTGGAAGCGGATTATATATTTACCAAGCTAATGGGTGGCGAAGTGGCTCCGAGAAGGGCTTTTATTGAAACACACGCGCTCTCAGTGAAAAATTTAGACATATAGGAGCCTTTGTATGAGCCATAATGAAGGGGAAGTGGTTATTTCTCGCAACGTTGAAGAGGAGATGAAAGAGAGTTATCTTCGCTATTCGATGTCCGTTATTATCGCCCGCGCGCTTCCAGATGTGCGCGATGGGCTGAAGCCATCGCAACGTAGGTTGTTATACGCGATGAAACAACTCAATTTATCTCCTGGAGCCAAGCAGAGAAAATGTGCGAAGATCTGTGGAGACACGTCAGGGGATTTTCATCCTCATGGAGAGTCCGTTATCTATCCCACTTTAGTGCGTTTAGCGCAAGACTGGTCGATGCGCTATCCCCTGGTCGATGGACAGGGAAACTTTGGATCCATTGATGGTGATCCTCCTGCCGCTATGCGTTATACAGAAGCGCGCTTAACAAAGCCTGCAATGGCATTAATGGAAGATCTTGAAAAAGAGACAGTAGAATTTGTTCCGAACTATGATGAAACGAAAAAAGAGCCAAGCGTTTTTCCTTCTAAGTTTCCCAACTTGCTTTGCAATGGCTCTTCTGGAATTGCTGTCGGAATGGCTACAAACATTCCTCCGCATAATTTATCCGAACTCATTAGCGCTGTCATGCTGCTGTTAAAAAATGCAGATACAACCATTGATGAAATCATGGAAGTGATGCCTGCACCTGATTTTCCTACAGGAGGGGTGATTTGCGGCCGACAAGGAATAAAGGACGCCTTTTACACAGGGAGGGGAAAAATCATCCTGCGTGGACTGCTTCGTACAGAAGATTGCTCGAGGGGGACAGACCGTTTGCGGATTGTGGTTGATGAAATCCCTTACACTGTGAATAAAGCCCGCTTAATTGAAAGAATTGCAGAGCTTATCAATGACAAGCAGATCACATCTATTGCCGATATTCGAGATGAGTCGGACAAAGCGGGAATGCGCATTGTTTTGGATTTAAAACGGGGAGAAATCCCCGAGGTAACGATTAATCAGCTTTATAAATTCACCGATTTGCAGGTGACTTTCGGTTGTAACATGCTAGCTCTTGATAAAGGGCTACCTAGGATCATGAACATCAAGCGGATGATTCAGGCATGGATCGATCATCGCATGAGCGTAATTCGAGCGCGCACAAGGTATGAACTGAATAAAGCGCAGGCAAGAGCGCACATTTTGGAAGGATATTTGAAAGCGCTTGATCATTTAGATGAAGTGGTTAAGTTGATTCGCTCAAGCGTAGATCGTGTAGCAGCAAAGCAAGGGTTGATAGAAAGATATAGCCTAACAGATAGACAAGCCCATGCAGTGCTCGATTTACGTTTGTATCAGTTGACAGGATTGGAGAGAGATAAAATTGAATTGGAACACAAGGAACTTCTAGAAAAAATCGCGCATTACAGAGCAATCTTAGCCAGTGAGGCGATGGTAAAAGACATCATCATGGATGAGCTTGCCGACATCAAGAAATTAGAGACACAGGCGCGCCGGACACGTATTGTCGAGGCGGAAGACGCGTTAGAAATGGAAGATTTGATTACGGACGTGCCTGTTGTAATCACGGTTTCCAATGATGATTATATCAAAAGAATGCCCGTCGAAACATTTAAGGAACAAAAACGGGGAGGTTTAGGTGTTATTGGAATGGACATGAAGAAGGAGGGGGATGTTTTAAAAGACATTTATGTCGCTTCTACGCATGATCATTTAATTATCTTCACCTCTTTTGGCAGGTGTTATTGGTTGAAGGTGTGGAAAATTCCGGAAACTGGGCGTCGTTCTAAAGGGCGGCCTTTGGTGAACCTGATTGAAGGGCTGTCTTCTGGAGAAAAAATTGCTGCTGTTTTGCGCATTAAAGACTTTGGCCAGCAGGCCTGTATTTTGCTTGCCACAAAAAATGGCGTTGTGAAGAAGACCGATTTGTCTGCCTATAATTCTCCAAGACGCAAGGGGGTAAACGCAATTAACATTGATGATGGGGACGAAGTCATTGCCGCGCACCTTGTCGAAATTGGCAACCAGATTATGCTTTTTACCCGAGCTGGCATGGCAGTGCGGTTTGAAGAAGGGCTGATTCGGGCTATTGGTCGAGTCGCTCGAGGGGTACGTGGTGTGAAATTAAAAGACGAAAACGACGCCGTTGTTTCTTGCGAAGTAGTACAAGGCAGTGAGACGTTATTGATTGTGTGTGAAAATGGATATGGCAAGCGTTCTTCTGTGGATGCCTTTCGACAAACCAATCGAGGAGGCATTGGCGTGCGCTCCATTATTACAAGTAAGCGAAATGGCCCTGTCATCGGTGTAATTGCTGTTTCAGATGAAGATAGCGTTGTCATGATGTCTGCTGGTGGCCAGACATTGCGTATGTCTATGCAAGATATTCGGGTTATGGGCCGTTCTACTCAAGGAGTTAAAGTAGTCAATTTGAGGCTGGACGACCGTTTGGTGGGATTGCAAAAAATTGAACACGTTCCCAGTACAGATTCAGGTGCAGATTCGAATGCAGATTCAGGTGGAGATTCGAATGCAGATTCGGGAGATTAGAGGTGTTACCATTTATCACCTTTGAAGGGGGAGAGGGAAGTGGGAAGACAACCCTTGTAGCTTCCCTGCAACAGTCGCTAAGGGACCTTGGTTATAAAGTTTTAGTAACACGCGAGCCTGGAGGCTGCAGGCTTGGCCAGGCTATAAGAGAGCTCTTGCTTCACGGAAAAACTCCCCTTTGCGCAAAAGCAGAACTCTTGCTGTTTTTGGCTGATCGAGCGCAGCACGTAACAGAAGTGGTTATCCCTCATCTTAACAAAGGGTATGTGGTTTTATGTGATCGCTATCACGACTCGAGTTATGCTTATCAGGGGGCTGCGCGCCATTTAGACGTAACTGATTTGGACTTTCTCTGTCCATTCGCTTCCACGCTTGTTCCTGCGCTTACCCTGCTTTTAGACATCGATCCTGTCGTTGGGATGCAGAGGCAAAATAGCCAAGATCGGCTAGAGGCACAGCACATTGACTTCCACCAAAAAGTAAGACAAGAGTATTTGAAACTTGCAAAAAAACATGCTAGAATCGTTGTGCTGGATGCGACAGCTTCCAAGAGCGTCTTATCAAAAACAGCGCTAGGACATATTTTGGACAAACTTCCGCTATGGCAAATGCAATAAAGCTGATTGGTAACGCAGATATAAAAACCTTATTGTCCCACCTACTCAGGTCGCGTTGCATTCCTCATGCAATGCTTTTTTCAGGGATCGAAGGCATTGGAAAGCAGCAATTTGCCAGAGCCTTTGCCGCCGCCTTGATTCATCAAGTGCCTCCTGATTTTTCCGTTACCACTGAGCAGATTGTGGATTTATACATCTATTGCCCTGAAGGTGGCATGGGCTACTACACGGTAGAGCAATGTCAGGACCTTTGCGCAAAAGCGCAGAGCCCTCCTTTCAAAAGCGATCATAAAGTGTTTATCGTCAACCAAGCAGAGCAGCTTTCCGTAGAATGTGGCAATCTTTTACTTAAAACCCTAGAAGAGCCCATCGCGTCTACGGCGTTAATACTAATCACTTCGCACAAGAGCAAAGTACTCTCTACGATTCGCTCTAGATGCGTTGATGTTCCTTTCCGTCCTATTTCTCATGAGGAGATGATGGCATTTTGTATGGAAAACTGGAAACTATCCGCTCTTTGCGCTCGCAGAGCTATTGAACTAAGCTGTGGATCGCTCTCAAAAATCAAAGAGCATATAAATAGCCAGTCGATTATTGACACAGAGCGGCTTGTTCAAATGTTGTGCCATGCAGTGGATAAAACAAAGCAAAGCGCGCTTGTAGAAGACCTAAAGCTAATGGATAAAGCCTTTGCTAGTTTAAAAGCAGAAGAAGAAAGTTCTTGGTATCGATCCGTAGAAGATTTAGTCTATCGGATTTTTTGCTGGTACCGCGATCTTAAGCTACTACAATTAGATGGAGATCGAGAGCGCCTTTTTTTTATTGAGCAGCAAGAAGAATTAGACATTTTAAGCAAAGGCGCTGTGCCATCCATGGACGCAGTGCATGCTAAACTTCTAAAATTAAAAAAGCATTTATTATGCCGCCTTCGCCCCTCTGTTGCTCTGGAATATTTTTTTTATTCTAAAGAAGACCACTAAGCCACTATTTGGCATAAGATGGTTTTTTCCTTGTCTGTTAAAGGCATGGTCATTTATCCTCTCTCTGTTTGGGGTATTAGCTCAGTTGGTTAGAGCGCCATGTTGACATCGTGGAGGTCAGCTGTTCGAGTCAGCTATATCCCATTCTTTAGATTGTATGGGCGATAATTTAGCAATTAAAGTTTCTCTGGCCGAGGTTTTGGCCTTCGCGGTCTCAAACCTTTATCCATCTGCTACGTTGTTGGGCGGAGGCCATAACTCCTTAGGTTTTTATTACGATTTTCATTTTTCTGTTCCGCTGCCTCCCCATATGCTCGCTTTGATCGAGGAGAGCATGGGTGAGATAGTACGGCAAGACATTAGTATCAAGCGGTGTGAAATGGTGCCCAAAAATGCAGCGGCATTTTTAAAAGCAGCAGGCATGCGCTCTAGGGCTATCTTAGCGGCTAAGCAGCCTGACGTTTTGGTAGATGTATTCAAGATGGACAGTTTTATCGATTTAGCCAAAGGTCCGTTTGTCAAGTGTTCTTCTGAGCTCAAGGTTTTCAAGTTGGTAGATATGCAAGCCACAAATAAACAAACGCGCATTTTTGGACTAACCGCTTCAGATGCCCTCTCTTTACAGCAATTATATAGGCGATACAAGCAAACCCCTTCTCATCAGACGCTTGGTAAAAAATTTGGTCTATTTTGGATGGAAGGCGCTGCTATTTACTGGCTACCTAAAGGAGAACAACTAAAGTGGCAAATGGTAAGCTACTGGAGACAGCTCCATTGCAAGCAAGGGTATGGGGTGGTAGAGCTCCCTTTCTATACAGATATAAAAGAGGTGTATCCTCAAATCAACACGCCTATTGCTTATATTTATCAAAAAGAAGACAGCCAGTGGGACTGTTTAAATGGACTTTTCGACCTCCCTAAAGCATCATGTGATTTAGCGATTGCGGCTCCGCCAGATTATTGTTTGCAGTGCCAAAGGTTAGTAGGAATGCAGTTAGAAGCAATCAAGCACTTTAGCCTTCGCTATCGGATTGTAGTTAGTAGCCGCTACTTATGCCTAGCAGATATTTTATCTGAATATAAAGAAGTGTTTACTATAGAAGATAGGGAAGAAGATCTAGTCTTCGAGGTACAAGACAATTTGCATCGATGGTGGCCGACGGGGACGATAAAAATAGACGCAAGCAAAGAAAAGTTTTTTGTATTACATTCGGTTTTTGGGCAGATAGATCGGCTGTTTGCCGTAATCATGGAGCGGCACGGAGAAAAGATAGAAAAAGTACTATCGATAAAATGAACACATTTTGTAACCTATTGCTTTGACTAATGGTTACAAAGGCTTAGGGAAACGAAGATTGAAAATTAATAGAGCAATCCGAGCCGCGAAGGTTCGTCTGATTGGAAGTGACGGCAAGCAATTTGGTGTGGTAGATATAGCGGAAGCGCTGAGGCAAGCTACCTATGCTGGTCTGGATTTGGTGGAGATATCCCCCAATGCCAGTCCTCCTGTGTGTAAGATTATTGATTATGGGAAGTTTCGTTATCAGCAGACGAAGCGCGATAGAGGGCAAAAGAAGGGGCAGCAGCAGGGAAAGCTAAAGGAGCTGAAGATAAAGCCAAATATTGACGATCACGATTTTCAGGTGAAACTGAAAAAAGCGAGAGAGTTTGTCGAGAAAGGGAATAAAGTACGTTTGACTTGTATGTTTCGGGGACGTGAGATGACCAGACAAGAGAGGGGTAGAGAGGTTATTGAGCGTTTCACACTGAGCATCAAGGATATTGCCTTTCGCGAGGCGTTAGTTAAAATGATGGGGCGTAACCTGAGTGTTGTTTTCGCTCCTGTAGGAAAGAAACAAGTGCAAAAGAGTAAACAGCATGCCAAAGATGAAAACAAAGAAGGCGATTAAATCCCGCTTTAAGTGCTCTGCTGGGGGAAAACTGCTTCGATCCAAGCAGGGCAAGCGCCACATCATGACAAAGAAGACTCCAAAAAGAAAGCGGCAACTGCGGGGCAGGGCTATTGTAAGCGAAGGGTTTGCAAAGCTCTATAAACGTCTTATTAATGCAGCATAGTAGAGGAAGAAAATGGTTAGGGTAAGAAACACAGTCGCTTCTCGACGGCGAAGGAAGCGTTTATTGAAACGCGCGAAGGGGTTTTTTGGCGACCGCAAGAATCACGTCCGTTTAAGTAAGGATGCGGTGATGAAGGCGTTAGCTTTCAACTATCGCGATCGGAAAAAGCGTAAAGGACAGTTTCGCCGCTTATGGATAACGCGCATTGGTGTGGCGACAAAAATCCATGGGATTTCCTATAGTAAGTTTATCAATGGTCTTTTGAGGGCGGGTTGTTTGCTCGATCGAAAGATGCTTTCTCAGATGGCGATTCATGATCCGAAGGGATTTGCTGAGGTTGTGAATGTAGCGAAAGAAGCGCTGGCTTAAGCTCTTTTTACATGAAGGCGCCTGTTCATCAAATCAAAAAAGCGTTTGAAGAAGAGCTCTTGCGTATTGAGTCGGTAAGCGCTTTGGAGCAGCTGAAAATTAAGTACCTCGGTAAGAAGGGGGCTGTCTTAGCGCTGATGCCTCTTATAAGGGACCTAGAGCCGAGTGAGCGTCCTGCTTTTGGCGAGCAGATAAACGCATTAAAGCAGTTTGTTTTGCAGCGTATTGAAACGCTTGCAAAGGAGCTTTCCTACCAAGAAATGCTCTCTAAGATAGAAAGCGAGCGTATCGATATCACCTTGCCAGGGGCGCGCACGTTTGTAGGGAGGAAGCACCCGATTATGCAGATGCTTGACCAGATGATCGATATTTTGCTATCTATGGGGTTTTCTGTTCAGTATTCGTCTGAAATCGAAGACGAGTACTATAATTACGAGGGGCTGAACTATCCAGAAGACCATCCTGCGAGAGACATGCAGGACACTTTTTATATTGATGATAAAAGGACGTTGCTCCGTTCACATTGCACATCGATTCAGCAGCACTTGCTCGAAAATCACAGCCCTCCTATAAGAGTGGTGGCACCTGGCAAATGCTATCGCAATGAAACAATTACTTCCCGGTCTCACGTTTTTTTCTATCAAGTAGATGTGGTCTATATTGACAAAGGGGTGAGTTTTGCAGATCTGCTAGCAACACAAGAAGACTTTTATTCTAAGGTTTTTAATCAAAAGGTCGAGATGCGTGTACGTCCGAGCTATTTTCCTTTTGTGGAGCCTGGGATAGAGGTAGATATTCGCTGCACTTGTTGCCAGGGCAAAGGATGTGTATTGTGCAAACAGGCGGGATATTTGGAAGTGGCCGGTGCTGGGATGGTGCATCCTAATATCTTAAAAACAGGAGGACTCGATCCTGACATTTACTCAGGGTATGCTTGGGGGGGGGGAGTAGAGCGTTTATTTATGCTTCTTCATCAGGTGGAAGACATCCGTTTGTTTACTCAGAACGATGTTCGGTTTTTGGCGCAGTTTTAAGATCCCCGCTTCTCACTTCGAAAGTGGGGGCAGATCCGCTAACAGGTCTGCTAAAAGTTAGGTGGTATCTGGTAGCTATAGGAACATGGCTGCATGCCTTGCTTTGCAAAGTGCATAGTCTTTAAATGGGGTAGTGACTGCTCCTCCCTCTTTCAGCAAGGCAGCAGTCACCACGGTAAAATACGGGGCTTAGCCCTGCACTTCTTCTGCGTTAAAGATGAACTCTAGCAATTGTGTTTCAGAAAACCGCTCTTCTGTATCAATGCGCAATGATTTTTTAAGAAATACCTCTAACCAGGGCGCATTTTCGGACAAACTCAAGTTATCAATAGCCTTATCGATTTTTTCTTGATATTCTGCGCGTTGTTGATCCGCTTTTTCGCTATTTCCGCTGTTTTGCGCAATAAATCCCAATTTTTCTGACAATGCATACATTAATTGCATGGGGAGGCAGTTTGGATTTTCTATTATCCCTACTTCGAGAAATAAATGTTTTTTAGAGAGCATCAGGAAGACGGCGAGCCCTAGCTGCCACACATCACTTTTCGCATTGTATTTGCTAGAAAATTTTAGAAGATCAATGGGGTAGAACATGGGTGTTGTTGCCGGATCGCCTCCATTTTTATCGATCGTTTGGCAAACACTCCCTAAATCGCACAATTTAGAGTTGCCTTCTTTATCGATCAGAATATTCGCAGGTTTTAAATCAATGTGTACTTTTTGATTAGAATTTTTTTCTTCGTTATGAAAGTATTGCAAACTAAGTAAAAAACTTTTTATATCTTTTTTTAGAGCATTATAATCGGGTGATTCCTTCGTTTGTGTGACCTCATCTAAATTATATTTACGATCCCAGCTGCCTAAAAGAGCAGCCTCTAGCAACAACTCTTTATCCTTGGTGATCCCAAAAAAAGGAATCACCCCCTGCTGCTGTTGAGGATTTAGAGAGCAATACATATTAATTTCATGCTCTACTTCAGCATCATCAACACATTTTGCTGTTTTCACAGCTAAAGTAATAGACCCTATTTTAAACAGCGAAACTTCTCCGAAGTTGCCCCTGCCGGCAGAGCTTGAAATTTGCTCAAAGTTGCCCACACGTTTTAGAATTTCATGGGCGAGTACATAAATAGATTGTGGTATATGTATCTCCTCTTCGGAAGAAACGCTTTCGTAAAATGTACTAAATTGGGTATATAAATACTGAACTGCTAGCTTCCTGTGTCCTGCACCTTCTTGGCCTGGCTGTATCCACTGCTCGGCTTGGTCTTCTATGCTTTGCAGTACTTCCTTTAGCTCTTTTCTAGAGAATTTAGATAAAGAAGAGGTGATATGGCACGCGTCTGCAATTCTTTGACTCCTAGGAGTAAGCGATTTTTCTTCTTTATCTCTCAAGTCTTCTAAAGAGTGGATCGTTTTGATGGAAGGCATCAATAACGAAATAGGGGAGCTTTGCGGTGTAGTGCTTTTGCTGTATTCTTCACTAATACTGTTCGTGCTTTGGCTACGATGGTCTATACTATCCTCTTCAGTATGTGACAACGTTTTAGGAAATAAGGAGTTGTATTCGCTAGAGGGCTTGCTGCTCAGAGTAGTGACATTATTTTCTTTAGTAGGATCGGATAAAGAGCTCTGGGCGGTGACCGGCTCAACGTTATCATGTGTTTTATTGAAATTTTTAACAGAAGTCATCGGGCTGAATTGCTCTACTGGGTATACAGTAGATTTCCGTTTTTTCTTCCGGGTTTTCCAGAGCTGGAAAATACAGCAGCCTGTGTTTCCCCCTTTTTTCTTCGTAAAGGTAGTATTTTTAGTTTTTGGTGCTGGAGCATTGTTGCTAACCGCTATTGTTTGTTGTGCCAACTGAGAGCATTTGCTGTCTTTATTGGCTTTTTTTTCTTTGATGACCGCCGCATAACTTGTGTAATCAAGCCTCTGGTCGCCTAAACTGGTATTATTCATTAATTAACCTATGTTTATGTGTTTATTATTTGTTTAAAATATTAATTTTATACTAAAAATTAATTTAAGTAAATATTTTATTTTTTAATATTATCTTATATTTGTCTGCATCAGTGGTATTTGGTAACAGGTTCGATCTAATCAATACGGAGAGAGATTTATAACCTATTTATAATCAAAATATTATGATTATTTGCTTCGCTGAAGCTGAGAAATACGCTAAAATAGTTATTCCTTAATATATTTTTTGTGTTATACATCGATCGAACGCGGCTAACATAGGAAGCGGTATGAAAAAAGTTTATTACTGGGTGTGTGTTTTTTTAGCATCCCAAACTCTTGCCTTGGCAAACTCAGCAGATAGCTCAGAAGACGTTGTTGGTCTTAGAGATAAGAAAAACCCTTGCCCTGGTGGCAGATGTGACACGAGGCGCGCCTCAGAAATGAGAACTCCCCGTGCATTAGAAGACGGAGGTTTTTCCGTAGGAGCCTCTTTTCTTTATCAGCAGGCGATTATGGATAACCTTTCATCGACAAGAAAAGTTGAAGTTACGGGCACACCTGAAACTCATCTTACAATTAATGAAAGAATAGATAATGTAGATTATAAGTGGCGCCCTGGAGTCAAGGTAGAGGCGGGATATATTTTTTCTCAAAGAGAACAGCTTGCCCTAAATATTGCCTGGACTCACCTTCGGGGAAGGGGAACGAGCAGCATCTCTTTTGATGATCCTACGTTAGCAAATGGGGATTTGGGTCCTTTATGGATT
>JAUIKQ010000011.1 GCA_030430655.1 Chlamydiia bacterium | reverse complement strand
GAAGGGTGCTATCAAGCAAGGCCAAGGGGCTTTGCCGGAATTGAAAGCGTCTATTTTCTTCGCATACGTTCGACCGAGCTCGAGCAACTCCGCCTCCAGCACTGCCTTCCTGCAACAATTCCAGGATACCCGTTTCACTGCCTGCTAGCTGTCAAACAAGGTCACTGCCTTCCAAATCAGGGGTTTTATAGAGCCAATCCTTGTGATACAAAAGCATAAAGCGCTTCAAAGCTCAAGCTCGGGCCCTGCGAAAAAGCCGAGAATTTTTCTTCGAATTTTTTCCCACCAAGGATCGCTCCAAAGGCTTCGGTCCAAAATGAAGTTGATATCGCTTTGCTGATTGCAATACCAAACAGGACGCCAGATACTGTTTTTCAAAAATTTTGTTGCATCATTTGCGTGCGCTCTTGCCGCTTTGTAAAAGGATAGAAAGAGATTTTTTAGCCCAACTGGCGCGTCTATCTTGTGTGGAATTGTTTCTTCTTCTCCTGAAGGATCGTAAAAAATGTCTACGTGCACTCCAGGCTTATAGGCTCCAAGCATCTGCGCTCCTACATGCGTCACAATGTCATCTTTTTCCATCACATACGTGATGTTTGTATCGGGATTGGAAAAGCCTTGGGCTGTCTTGGCATCGATAGCGGGAGAGCACACAAAAAAACCGGTTTTCAGTTCTTTATGCAGGGTCATGTCGTATTGCCCAATAGCTCCACCTAGGCTAAAACCACAGATGCGGTCAATACCTAACTTTTGAATCATTTTTTTTGTTGCGGCTGCTGTATTGATGGCAGAAAATGCGCCGATCCCTTCCCGGCCATCTTCTGCTAGAGTCGTCCAATCCGATATCTCCGTACCGAGATTGTAAAGCGTAGAACGGCTACCAATGCTCAGCCCTTTCAGCCCAATTTTCACCGCGCCAGCGCCCCGCACCTGTTCAAAAGCAAGATAGTAACCATCAACGCCGGGTATGACACTTCCTTGCTCTGGGCCTATGGGAAGTCCATGCTTTACCAAAACCTTATTCGTGAGATAAAGCCAGTGGTCTAAGCTAAGCTGGCGCTGACATATTTTTTCATGCAGTTTCCAGTTGAAGCGAGCCCTTTCTCTTAAAGGCGCCGTCTTTGAAAGAAAATATCCGGCAACAGTCCAGCTTTTTTCTCCAAGTGATGCTTGCTCAAAAGTAGCAAAAGGAATAGCCAAGCGATAGAGCAGATCCCACTCAGGTTTTGTTAGATCCTTAACTGTCTTGCTATCCCATTGAGCGGCTAACTGCTCCCGCAAATCTTCTTTCAAGTAAGGCGCTACTTGCCGATTTCCCTTCACAATAGCCTCAAAAAGCATTTGAATGTCCTGCATTCGCACATCTGCAAGCCCCAAATAGAGCTTTTCCAGATCAAAGCGATGCAGAGGCAGTCCATACAGCTGCTTATGATCTAAAAAAAGATTCAGCCTATTAGAAACCGCCTGCACCCGCTCTTTTCCAAAAAGGGTATAAAAATGAGAGAGGGTACTTGAGTTTTCTTGGCGGTATTTTTTGTCTAGCAAACCAGAGAAGCAGTTGGGAACGAGCGAGCGCCAACTGAGCGAAGCATCAAACTTCAGCTCTGTTTTGGACGGGGCTTTTTGACAAAACAAAAAAGAAAAAATCTTTTTTATACAAGCAATGATCCTCGCCAACACCGTCTTTGCAGAAGAAGGTGCATTGCGTAATAAAGTCACTCTACTAAAGCCCCAGCTTTTTGCCGCTGACTTATGTATAGCATCGATTTGCTCTAAATGAGCCTTTGTAAAGAAATCCGCCGAAGATACCATAGTCGAAAGTCCATTGTTAACAATTCAAACTCTATTACTGGAATGGAATTGTGCCACAGCATTGTAAAAAGGGAGAAAATTCCATGCAATAGGGTTTAAAATTTTCAATTTGTTTACAATAAAAATAGCGGTTCTTTAAAATCGTTGTTCCTATGGGGAAAATCATTCTAAAGGGCGTCTCTGTTCACAACCTTAATAAAGTGGATCTTGAGCTTCCAGATAAAAAATTGATTGTTTTTACTGGTGTTTCAGGCTCTGGAAAATCTTCTCTTGCTTTTGATACCCTTTTTGCCGAAGGACAGCGCCGTTATATCGAGTCGCTTTCGGTCCATCTGCGTCGAACGCTTGGCGAAATGCCTCAGGTAGAACATGAGCGGATAGAGGGCATTTCTCCGACCATTGCCATAGAACAAAAGAGTGTCAATAAGAATAGAAGATCTAATGTGGGGACTTTAACACAAGGTTATGATTTTCTACGCATTTTATTTGCCCGTCTAGGAACGCCCCACTGCCCTATCAGCGGAGAAGCGCTTTCTGCTTTGACGCCAAAGGCGATCTACAACAGTCTACGACAATTACCAAAAGGAGCAGAATTTACGCTACTCTCCCCTTACGCTTCTAAAAAAGGGCGGTGCAAGGAAGAAATTGCAGAGCTTAAGGCCCAAGGCTTTATTAGGGCGCGCATCGACGGAAAAATATGCCGAATCGACGAGCCTCTCTCTTTACATCCAAGCCGCGTGCATGATATTCAAGTGGTCATCGACCGGCTCAGCAACAGCGATCTTGAGCAAAACCGGATCAAAGAAGGCATTCATCAAGCGCTAGAAGTGGGAAAAGGGAGTTTTATTGCATCAATAGCGGGGGAGGGGGATAAGTTTTTTTCGCAAACCGGCTACTGTCCCAAATCTGGTTTGTCTTACCCTTTACTGCAGCCCTACCATTTTTCTTTTAATCATCCGCAGGGCATGTGCCCTACCTGCGAGGGGCTAGGGAGTGTGCTGGACTTTAATCTGCACGCTATCATCGATCCCGATAAAAGCATTAAAGAGGGGTGCTGTTTTATTGCCGGTTCTATCAATACCGTGAAGTGGAGCGCTATATACAAGGCGTTGGCGAAAGAGTGCCGCTTCTCCCTCACCACCCCTTGGAAACGTCTTTCCAAAACAGCACAGACGGTGTTTTTGTATGGCACACCTGCCTCTTTCCCGCTTTACTTTCGTCACCCACAGACCAAGCGCTACCAATATTACAATTGGGTTGGCGTCATAAATGAAGCCAAACTGCGACTGGGAGAAGCAAAAAGCGACCTCTATAAGCAGCGAATGGAAAGCTTAATGGTAGAAGTGACTTGCTCGGATTGCAAACAAAGCCGCCTTGCTCCTTACCCTAGTGCAACACTATTTGGTGGAAAAACGATCAAAGAGATTACGCAATTAACGATTGGAGAAGCGCACCATTTTTTTTCCACACTGAAACTCGAAGAGCAGGCCATGCAGATTGGAAGCGGACTTATCAAGGAAATCACGAAACGTTTGCAATTTCTGCAAGATGTCGGGCTTTATTATCTGAGTCTAGACCGCAGTAGCGCCACTTTGTCCGGAGGCGAAGCGCAGCGTGTACGCCTCGCCTCTCAGATTGGATCTGGGCTAGTGGGCATGACCTACATTCTTGACGAACCCTCGATTGGCCTGCATCAACAAGACAACCAAAAACTCATCCAAACACTGAAAGCCCTGCGCGATCTTGGAAACACAGTCATTGTTGTTGAGCATGATGAAGAGACCATTGCAAGCGCCGACTACGTTGTTGACATGGGACCGGGAGCGGGAACGGACGGAGGCACCGTTGTTGGAAAAGGCACTCTCGACGACATCCTGCAATCCCAAAAATCTCTTACAGGGCAATACTTAAGCGGCAAAAAAAGTGTTGCCCCCTTAAAAAATCGTAGAAAGATACAAAAAGAGCGCTTGGTACATATCTACGGAGCCACACACCACAACCTAAAAAATATCGATATCACCATTCCTCTAGGACTTTTTACAGCCATCACAGGAAGCTCAGGCTCTGGCAAGTCTTCTTTGATCATAGACATACTCTATCCCGCGCTCGCTAATCGACTTCACGGCTCACACTTAAGTGTTGGCAAATGCCGAGCCATTGACTGCGAAAAAGTGAATAAAATCATCGCTATTGATCAAACACCCATCGGGAGAACACCCCGTTCTAACCCTTCCACCTACATCAAACTTTTTGATGATATTCGTACGCTGTTCGCAAGTCTACCTCAAAGCCAAGCTTTGGGATTTGCTGTGGGACGTTTTAGCTTTAATATCTTGGAAGGCAGCTGCTTGCATTGCAGAGGGCGGGGCAGTTTAACCGTCAATATGGATTTTTTAGAGGACATGCAGATTCAGTGCCCTTTATGTCTTGGAAAGCGGTTTGATGAACGCACCCTTTCTATTCACTACAAAGGGAAAAATATTGATGATGTCCTAAAAATGACAGTCCGGCAAGCGCTCAATGTCTTTACCTCTTTTCCCCACATTTATCGCAAGCTGCTGCTCCTAGAAGAGGTCGGTCTGGGATACTTAACTCTTGGACAGTCTTCTACTACCCTATCAGGAGGAGAAGAGCAGCGCATCAAGCTCGCAAAAGAACTCATTCGTCCTCCAAAAAAAGAAACGTTATACATTCTCGATGAACCCACTACAGGTCTACATTTTGAAGATGTAAAAAAATTACTTTCTATACTACATCGCTTCGTGGACCAGGGCAGCACGGTTGTCGTGATAGAGCACAATTTGGATCTGATTAAAACGGCAGACCATATTATCGACCTTGGGCCCGAAGGGGGAGCACGGGGCGGCGAAATCGTAGGAGAAGGCCCTCCCGAGACAATCGCAAGAAAAAAGACCCCTACGGGGATCGCACTAAAAAAAGCGTTTTCCTCTCGCTGCGTCCACCCAGTCGCAGCCCCCTCAAATGCAGCGCCTCTAACGCACATCTCTGTCGTTAATGCACGTCATAACAACTTAAAGGGAATAAACGCCCTGATCCCGCACCATCAAATCACGGTTTGCACAGGCGTGTCAGGCTCTGGAAAGTCTTCTTTTGCTTTCGATACGCTGTACGCAGAAGGCCAAAGGCGCTACGTAGAATCCCTTTCCACCTACTCAAGGCAGTTTATCAAACAGATGCCCCCAGCGCAAGTCGATCACATCACAGGGCTGTCTCCGGCAATCAGCATTGAGCAAAAACGGCATACAAGCAGTCCCCGTAGTACAGTAGGAACTTTGACCGAAGTCTATGATTATCTTCGTCTGCTATATGCGCATATTGGCACCCCTTTTTGCCCGGAAACCAATGAGAAAATTGAATCTATTACAAAAGAAAGGGCGCTAGACTATTTAAAAAGCCATCTTGAAAATAATGCAAAACTCCACATCCTGGCACAAATCCCTCTAAAAAACATTCCCTTTCAGCAAGTAAAAGAGGAGCTATTACGTAGCGGATTTTTACGCATCCGGCTCAACAACACCTACTACGAAATAGACCAAGCGATTCCCTTTGATCCCGCCATGGATAATCAGCTGTTTTTGGTTTTAGATCGCTTAGTATTTAAGCCTTCTAACGACAAACGGTGCCTTGATGCTATGGAGCAGGCCTCCATAAAAGGAGGCCAGCAGTTTACTGTAGATGCCGATGGAAAAGATATCTTCTTTAATTTAGCGTTTGCGGTACCTAGAACGGGAAAAACCTATCCTAACATCACCCCACACACCTTTTCTTTCAATACAGAAGAAGGGATGTGCCCTGACTGTCAAGGCCTGGGTTTCCAGTGGGGAGCAAACTTATTGCAACACGGCACTGATAAGCTTTCTGCTATAGAGCTTATAGAAAAACTTCAAAAAAACACCTTTCATCGCGAGAGCCACTTCTTCTTTACAGCATTAATGCAATCCTATGCCATTGACATTTATACAAAGATTAAACACCTCCCCCCTGATAAGCGCGCTATTTTGTTTGATGGCGCCAAAGAAAAAGTGAAAGTGTTGGGGCACACGCTAGAGTGGAAAGGAATCAATGCTGCTTTTAATACAGCCGCAAAACTGGGTAAGGGAGAGCTCAGGCAAGGCGTACTGCGCGTTATGGACCAGCATTTGTGCCCTACGTGTCAGGGGGATCGACTGCATCCCTTGGCAACACACGTTCTCGTCAATGGGGTTTCTCTGCCTAAGCTGTGCAGAATGTCGATCAAAGAAGCTCTCTCTTTCATAGAAAATCTGCAAATTCCTGAAAACAAGCAAAAGCTGCTCCAAGAAACCCTTGAACAAACCCTTTCTCGCTTGCGGTTTTTGGTAGAAATCGGTGTGGATTACCTCTCGCTAAGCCGTTCTGCCCCAACGCTCAGCGGAGGAGAAACGCAGCGTATTTACCTAGCCAAGCAGCTCGGTAGCAGCCTTACGGGCTGCCTGTACATTTTAGATGAGCCAACCATTGGCCTGCACCCACATAACAATCAACGGCTCAACCAAGCACTACTAAAACTCAAAAACCGCAAAAACACCCTGATTTTGGTGGAGCACGATCCACTTACCCTATCGATTGGAGACTACTTCCTCGATTTTGGACCAAGAGCGGGTAGACTTGGAGGCAATATCATTGCAGAAGGCACTTTAGAAGAAATAAAAAATAACAAAGACTCTTTAACCGGCGCCTACCTCGCCAAGAGAAAGTCCCTCCCTCCTTCAAAACAGCGAGCTATCGGAAAAGAAGCGATTGTCATTGAAAATGCATGCAAGCATAACCTAAAAAACATCACAGTAACGATCCCGCTCGGTACTTTCACTACCGTGGCAGGCGTGTCAGGCTCTGGAAAGTCCACGCTGATTCGAGATATTTTATGCAGCAGCATGGAGAAGCACCTATCCTCACCAATGCAAAAAAGTGTGACCTTAGAGGGTGCAACAGTGAAAGGGCTTACGCCACTTAAACGCCTGATCGTGCTCGATCAAAACCCTATCGGTAGAACCACACGAGCAGACGTGGCCACTTATACGGATATTCTCACTCCCCTGCGCGCTTTCTTTGCCTCCCTTCCGCAAGCACAAATACGGGGATTATCGCCCGGTATGTTTAGTTACTATACAAAGCAGGGGATGTGTAAAAAATGTTTTGGCCTTGGTAGCCGCTCTATTCATTTACAGTATCTTCCTTCCGTACACATCACCTGTGAAGATTGCCAAGGACACCGCTTGAATGAACAAAGTCTATCTATTCGCTATAAAGGCAAGCATTTGGGTGATCTCTTGTCATTAACCGTCAAAGAGGCACAGACCTTTCTACCAGCAATTCCGAAAGTGCACACCCTATTAAACTTAATTACAGAAGTGGGCCTGGACTATCTCTGTCTCAACCAACCCATTCACACCCTCTCTGGAGGGGAAGGGCAGCGGCTACGCTTAATCTCCGAACTAAAAAAAACCTCCTCAAAAACAACGCTTTATGTTTTTGATGAACCAACTGTTGGCCTCCATTTCGATGACATCGCGAAAATCATCCCTATTTTTCAAAAACTTGTTGATAAAGGAAACACGCTCGTCGTCATTGAACACAACTTAGACATCATTAGGCAAAGTGATTTTGTCCTCGAACTGGGCCCTCAAGGAGGAGACGAAGGAGGCAAGCTCCTTGCAAGCGGCCCTCTAGCCTTGTTTGCAAAAAATAAAGCCTCCATCACTGCCAACTACCTGTAAACAGCCGGTAAACACGTTTGTGTATAATCACAAAAGTTGCTAGAATGGGCATCTCCGGGGAACTCATGGAATGGAGGCGTCCGAACCAGGTCAGGATCGGAAGATAGCAGCCTTAAGGACACCCCTCTATGCTATGAGCCCTCTCCGGAACTTCTTGTTGCTGGCGCTTTTGCTCTCTCCCACGCTTGAAACCGTTCTTTGTACTTTTGAGTAAAGAGCCGCAGCTGCGTTTCTAAGTCGATGCCCTGGCTTTCCCCCTCTTGCACAAGATTCCACAGCCTGGAAGCAAAAGTTTTTTCTTTAGACTGATGATTAAAACCCGCCTCGCTCGCCCGTTTTTGTATCTTTTGCGCTAAAGCCAAGCTTGGCAAAGTTTTAGGAATACCTTCAAGGGCACTTTTTCTTTCCCGCTTTTCTAAAGATTTTGCTTTATTCCAATGAAGAAAGACGTCTTCAATAGTTTCTGCTTTTGCGCCGCCAAAAACATGGGGATGACGATCAGCCATTTTTTCTATAATTTTTTTTATTACATCTTGCAGAGAAAATTTCCCTTGTTTTTCCGCAATTTTAGCATAAAAAAGTACAATAAATAGCACATCTCCAAGCTCCTCAACTAATTCTTGCATATTATTGCAAGCAACAGCTTCAAGTACTTCATGGGTCTCTTCCAAAAGGTACATTTGCAAAGAGGTAAACGTTTGCTTTTTATCCCAAGGACACCCTTCAGGTCCCAGTAATTGGTCAGCTACCTCAACAAGTCTATCAAATAATTGCATGTAGCCTCCTTTTGCAGCCGTATTTTGCTATGGACAAGAATTTTTATTCTACTGTAGAATCTTCCGCTGGACTTATTTAAAATAATCGCTTTAGTATATTTTATATATTTAAAATGATAAAATCAATTAACTTTATTTCTTTTTAAGGTGTTTTTATGACGGGTATAGCCGCGAAGATTGCCATCGAAGGGCTAGGAAACGGACTTCGTCCCCCTAATGAGGTCGTTGTAAGTCTAGGGACTTTGTTAAGTAAGCTTAGCACAACTAATGACCCAACTATTATCGAAGGTATCATTATACAATTACAGAATCTCCCTATAAAAAATAATAATGACAAAAACAACAGAGAAAAACAAACAATCGCGAAGGCAATTGCTTGTGCCAAAGAAAAAATTAATACTCCTATCATGGGCAGCCAAATAAATAATCAGGTCCAATCATTAATAAGCGAACTAAGGAACCCAGAAAAATACGATCAGGGCAAGCTTCATTCTGCCGTACAGAAGGCGAATGATACCGTATTTGGTCCAAATGGCTTGGTTAATGATGCTACAAACAGCCTAATGCAAACACCAAATCCGCAGCTTTGCTCCTTTTCTAAAGCTTTGCAGGAATGCTCAGCTGCTTTAGAAGGAAAAAATTCGAACCTTTTTCAGATTTCTGAAAAATTAAACGCTGTAAAAAGAGAGGCTGTGCAGGGCAGCGATGTATCTGCTGTGAGCGAATTTGAAAGCCAATTAGAAAAGCTGGGACAAGCACTGGAAAGCGCTTCTGCATTCCTACAAAAGATAGAACTTGCCGCAGTAAACCCATTGCTAAGTACATGGCATGCCAAGACAAAACAGCAAATCGCTTTACTCGCTGAGCACTTGCAGCACCGACAAATGACAGCTATCACTACAGTTGAACAGGACCTTGCGATCATCAAAACAGGAATATACAATCTTGCTCATGCAACAAATACAAACGAGCCTCTTCCAGACATCCCACAATTAGACCGGCAAAAATTAGCGCGCCAATTACACACCGTCCACCAAATCCTCGAAGAGGAGATCAAAAATCAGTCGGGTATGGTACGCAAACTTATTACAGATATAACCGACGTGATGCAAGAGGAAGGCACAAAAGCCCTGCAAGGGCTGAAAAATGAAGTCAAAGCAGTAATAACCCAGAGTCTACAAACAATTCATCACACAGGGGAGCAGTACGGCGTTTCACATCTACTTGAAAAACCGCTTGCCCAGATTACAGACAGAATAAGCAGCGCTGCTCCTCACACGCATATACCACCACTTAAACGATTGATTGATGGGTGCAGTAAACTTACCTTAGAAAAAAGCGAGCTTGAGAGGATTTTGCTCGAGCTTGGTGATGGCCTGGTCGAAGCGTGTCAACAGCAAATACCAAATGGCGAAAATATCGCCTACTACTTACTTCAGGTCTTGGATACGGTTGCAAGACGCCTCGATCCCAATGTAGCGGCCTTAGCACCTGCAGATCCGCTTGCTGCCCTTAAGGCCATTTTTACAAAACAAAATCCTACTGTAGAAGGGATTATACAAAGCAACCGGGAAATACAAAGAGAGATAGAAAAAGCGCAAACCCCCCCTTCTGAACCGGTCACAGACTATTTTGAAGAAAATCAGCGGCTTATAACAAATATGAAAAAAGTCGTCAGCTTTGAAGCCACTATTACTACGCTCTATGAAAAATTTTGTGGGTGTAAAGACCAAAGCGATGAGTCTACCGTTATGACCATCTTGCAGAATGTGAGACTTATTGGAGACCTTAGCAGCGACGAGAGCAAAGACACTTTTATCAACCAATTAACGTTACACATTGATCAAAAAAAAGATGTTAATTTTATAAAGAAAACCATTGCTAAGTTACTGATCAGACCCGTGTTGTTCTTTATCCATTACTTTTCTAGCAAAGCCATTGATAGCGTCATGAAAGAAACCCGCTCTATTTTTCATGCCATCGAAAACAAAGAACAACTGAAAGTTCCCCTAGATGTTTTGGGTATGTTTGAAAATGTTTTAGGAAAATATCAAAATATTTGTAGAAACTTTGCGGAAATTGACACTGGACAAGTGGAAAGCAATTTGAATAGAAAGTCTTTCTTTCGCAGCGCTTGGAAAAAGCCAGAAAATAACGGGATTGTCCTAAAAGATAAAGAACCTATCCAGGCCATTTCAGAAGAAAAACTCTATAGACGGTTTGCAAACAATGCGATTGACCAGTTTTTCCCAAAGATCAATTTTACAAACGCAATGAAAAAGTTCCTTCTTACTCCAGCAAAATTCTTTTGGAACCACATAACAAAAAATTCAGCCAATATAATCGTAAAAACGCTTTGCTTACTAGGATTAATAGGTGTTGGTACAGTGCAGCTTCCTTTCGTCATTCCGTTTTATTTACTTTTCCTAGGCGTCGAAAAGTCGCTTAATTTCATTCTCCGTAAGATCACTAAGTCGCAGATTGGCTCGCATGAAGTACTGAATAGTCAAATAGAACAAGTGTTCGTTAAAATGTACGACAGCGAAAGCTCCAATTCCCCTTACTTTGTTAACTGCATACTCCGAGATCAGCTCAAGGTGGTCTACAGCCAAATCAGGGATAATCCTATTTCTACTTTTGCTTCTCTACAAGAACCTGAAACAACGAAAAGGGCGATACAAGCCGTGATAGAGCGCATGCTACCTATTGTGCACACCGCTGATGCAGCTACTTCTGACGCAATGAAAGTCGCGCTTGGAACATTGGAAAACCCTTTTGCTCAACTTGGCATCAAGCTAGGGCAACGTCAAGTACTACCTAAAGTAGTCAATACAATGGTTGAATCCGTTCTCTCTTGCTATCTTATGCTGCAAAAAGAAGATCAAGGAGAAAAATATATCCATTTGACCCTCGACTCTTTTTTGCACTCCAAATTTACACCAGCTCGCCCTATTACCAAGGAAGAAGCTGCAGACGCAGAAAGGGAGGTTATCCAATGTTTAGACGATATTCTTAAATTGACCATCCATAGAGTTACGCAAGAAACGCTGGCTCCTTTTAATGTAAATGAGAAAGCTTTGATTAATGGGTGCGTAGAGAAAGTCAAAACTAGCTTTGAAGAACTTGAGAAAGCCATCCAGGAAACTGACGAGAAGCCCCCTTTTACAGAAAACAAGCTGATCGATCAGCTAACATACGTCACTCAATTTCTATCCAAAGTAAACGCTCTGTTGGCTGAGTCTCAATCAGCAAACCTTGGAGAAAGGGCAAAAGATTTATTAGCCAAAGCCCTAGCTCCAAGTCTAGAACACTGCCGTCAACTAGAGCAAGCTATCGAGCAATACCTTACAGAAGTGCGCCTTAGCGACGCAAGGCTAAGCGTTCTCGAAAAGCAACAGATAGAGCTAGGATACATGTGCAGTATTCAAGAGCAATTACGCATCCAGGACATCCACACAATCCTTACAAATTGGGATAAGCTATCCGACCAATTGCAATTGCTACGCGCATTAGACTCTACCGAGCACGAAGACAGGATAGACGCATTAAAGAAGCTATGGCAAGAGGTCGACCCCCTGCGCCAAGATTATGTAGATACGGAAAAGGCACTCCAATATTTGCAAGAAAACGGACAAGCCAGGATACCCGTGTCGGAAATACAGAAGCGTGCACCTAAAAGTCTAAAAAGTACATTCGACAACAGCCAAACAAAAGACAAGATAAAAACCATTTTAACTGAGCATCAAAACAGAGTAAAAGAAAAGATACAACAGATCATAAGTCAGAATGCAATCCCTGATATGCCACAAGGAAGCCAAACTCTAGAAGCGATTGGGCAGAAAATAGAAAAGATCAAGCAGCACATTCAGAAAGAGCATGCAGATTTCAGCGCTAGAAAAAGGGCTGTAATTGCGCGTTTTGCGCAAGAAATAGAGCAGTGTAAATTACCCGATCTACCTCTAGCCATTCGCGCAGCTGTAGATCCTCAAACAGAGGAATTAGAGGGGCAAATATTTAAGATCGCTAAAACACAGTCAGAAAAACTGCGAAAACTGGTGAGCGGCGACCCCAATCTGCTTCTCGGCTTCATTCACTACGCTATGATTTACTTTATTCAATGGAGTGAAAAGCAGCCTAAATAGCTTACAGCCTTCCTATCATGCAACTGGCGCAAAAGCCTTGCTCTTGTATAGATGCTGAATAGTGCGTTTGTATTGCAAGACTTCATTTAGCATGTGGCTACACACTTTTGGGTATTTTAATGCGATGTTGTGGGCTTCTTGCCGATCAGTGATTAAATCATAAAGCGCGCTCTGCCGAGAGGTTTTGGTAAACACATATTTCCATTGATTTTCCCGCATGCCGAAGTAGCCATGAACATAGGGATTATGGAAAAAAGTTTTTCTTGTTTCTTCGGAGCGGCGCATTAATGATTTCCCCGTAGTATGGTAAGACGCCTGCAGCTGCAACAGGTCCATTACTGTTGGTAATACGTCCATATGGCTGCCAATGGCATCAATCCTTGCGCCTAAGTCGCACCTATTTTCCCCATAAAACAGAAGTGGGACATGGATGTTTTCTTCATAAAGCCCCTTTTGTACCATATAGTTCCCTTCCCTTTCTCCCATGGGCTGCCCATGATCCCCTGTGACAATAAACACCGTATTCTTACTCAAACCTTTTTGCTCAAACAGTGAAATGAGCAACCCTAAACAAAAATCACTATATTGGAAAGTGGATAGGTAACGACGGTATGCTGGAGAATAGTGCTTTGGCAAAGAAAGCGGAGAGCAGTGCGCTGGCAACTTCCAAGGGTGGTGATTGGTAATAGTATACATAGTGAGGAAGGTAGGGTCTTGTTGCGCTTCAAGCCAGTCTGCCGTGAATCGCATTAAATGCTCATCGGGCAGACCCCAACTAGAAAGAGGAGCATAAGGGAAGCGCTGTAGAATGTCATGCTGCCCAAATAAATTCGCAAACCCCTGCTTTAATAAAAAAGCCTTTTGGTTTTCAAATTCCAAACATCCATTGTGCAAATACGCCGTATTGTACCCGTGGCTTTTTAGAATATGCGCCAAACTCACAAGGGAAAGATCCCGATCTGTAGAGCGGTCTTTTGAAGAGATATCCGACGGAATCCCTGATAAAAGGGAAGTCACAGATCGCGACGTCTTAACAGAATTTGCGTAAAAATTGGTAAACAGCACCCCGCGCTCTGTGAGTCTGTCAAAATGGGGAGTGATATTTAATGCATTCCCTAAAGCGCCCACTGTTTTCGCCCGAAACGATTCCAACACCAGTAGCACAACGTGAGGCTGTTCTCCTGGATGGATCTTAAAATCCCACAACTTTTCTCCTGTAAAGCCAGTACATGTGCGAAATAAAGGATACTGCTCTGGAAAAAAAGGCGTGTTGATCTCGTTACAAGCAACAAATGCCTTTGGATTCGGTGTGATAACAGGCTTTTTTAGCTTAGATACCTGCTTTCTTATCCAAAGAACAAGATGCCTGATCAATAAAGATTCTGTAATATACGCTACCTCTTTTGGAATAAAACACATGCCAATGACCGCAATGCAAGCCACTGCTAGCCAACACCGCCATAACAGATGGGATGAGAGACAAATCAAATTATCTTTCGATAAAAAAAAGACATACCCAGGAATAGCCATTCCTCCAAAGAAAATGGGCAGATATTTTATAAAACCCCTTTCTTTGGCAGAGTCCCAAAAGCAACGCAGGTCATCTAAAAATTCTAAAAAAGAAGGCTCCAAACGAATAGAGGTTTTTAAGAATAAAAAACCATCAAGGAGCATGATGCCGGTAGAAAAAAGAATGAAGATAAAAGCAATCAAAAAAGTGATCGTAAAAGGCAGATAGGGAATAAGCCACAGATAGCAAATAAGTCCAGAAAGGCAGATCAAAAGATCTTGAGCAAGACCAAAAAAATGGGCAACCCTATACCGATTTTGAGGGTAGAAAATGCAAAACCGCACCCCCAGGTAAGGCAGCAATAAACAAAAGAAAGAAAGTGCTATCATCAAGGATTCATACTCCACGCTCCAGCAGTCCAGTATACCAAGCCAAACGTTTTTCCATCTCACACAATTTCTCCTAGCGGCGCGAGAAGGCTCATTCCTTCAACCATTTGACAAGCGTATAGACCAGATCGTAACATAGGACATGTTTGCTTGGGAGTCCTTTCAATTCCTTGCCTACAAAGTGGTAGCAAATTCAAATTAGTCAGCCCTACCTATACCAGTCAAATCTGCTCGGAATGTGGGAATAGGACACATAGGGCTTTGCCGGCAGCACAAAACATTTTGGATGGCCTGGGAGCAATCCCCAGAAGCCTTCGCCTTTAGCCAAGAAAGCAGTCAAACTACTCCATACAAATTCAGCACAACAAAGAGGATAATAATGGGAGATAAATATTTTATTGCTACGTGCAGATAGCAAGGTAAAAAAGGATATCTTTTGAAAAACAGCTCCCCACCTCCCATTTTTAACTCTTCGAGAGTCTGTTTTATGGGGCATTTCCAGGCGATTGCGAGTACCGCAATCAGCCCTCCCAAGGGAATAAGGGAATTGACACAAAAATCACTCAACAGAGTGAAAAAAGACTTACCATATATCTGTAAATAACTGGGAGAGCCAAAGGAAAGTGCACTTGGTACACCCAAAATAAAGCTTACAAAAACAACAGTGAAGGAAGCTCTTTTCCTTGGCCATTTTTTGTTGTCTGTAAAATAAGCAATAGCAGGCTCTAAAGCAGAAATCTGCGATGTTGTCGCAGCAAAAAACAGGAGTAAAAAGAAAAGAAAACCAAAAATATGCCCTCCAGCCATCTTTCCAAAAATAAGCGGAAGCGTTTGGAATGTTAAGCTACTTCCAAAAGCTGGAGCCAAACCAAAAGAAAAAACCAGGGTAAAAATAGCAACACCTGCCAGCAAAGAGACGAAAAGGCCAAAGAGCGTAATGGGCAAGCAGATTGCAGGTATATTACCTGATTTGAGATAACTTCCATAAGTAATCATCGTCCCTTGCCCCAAGCTTAACGAAAAAAAGGCCTGGCCAAGCGCCACTTTGAAAGATCGGTCAGTCAATGAGGAGAAGTGAGGCTTAAATATGTAGGCAATTCCTTTTTCGCCGCCTGGCAAAAAGACCCCACGCACGGATAAGACAAGCAAAATAATCAACAGCAGCGGCATGACCACTTTATTGAAATTTTCAATTCCCCGCTTGATTCCTGTTCTTAAAATAAGCAAACACAAAGCGGAAAAGAGAGCAAATACTGCAAGAATCTCCGTAAAACTACGTCCAATACCCTCAAATAAAGCGAGCGAATCTTGTGCGGTATGAATACCTTCAAATCCAAAAACGCTCCTGATAAGGTAAAGCAGTGTCCACCCTGCCACAACGCCGTAAAAAGAGCTTACCAAAAACCCTGTCAAAATACAGATCTTTCCGCATAAAGACCACCTCTCTGTTCCCCCTATTTTTTTAAGCGCCCCAGCCGGACTCAACTGAGTCTTTTTACCAATGAACACTTCCGAAAGCAATATAGGAAAACCAATCAGCAAAAGAGAAAAGATATAAAGAAAAATAAAAGCAGCTCCTCCATTCTCGCCTACTATGTAGGGAAACCGCCAAATGCTACCAAGTCCAACAGCAGACCCCACACTTGCCCATATAAAACCTAAACGGGACTTCCAATGCTCTCTTTGCATAAAAAAATACCTTCAGTGGAAAAGCACAAAGCCGCCAGCGTGACTGCTCCCTCGCCCAAAGGCGAAGGCTTCTAGGGGCTGCTCCCAGACCATCCAATCCGAGGGCCAAAATATTTTGTGCTCCATTCAAAACCCCTGTGTGCCCTACACCGACACTGAGAGCACTCGTGCTCCCCTTGCCTCAGCTCTTTTGGCTCTAAATTTCCACATTCCAAGCAGATTCGCAGGCAAGGCAGGCCCGACCAATTTCCATCTTCTACCGCCTTGTCGTTGAGGAATTGAAAGGGCTTTTGAGTACACACGCCCCCCATTTTACGATTTGGCTTATGAACTTGTCAAACTTAGGAAAAACCCCCTCCTATCAATTGGGGGAGGGGAGAAATGTTGGGGGTGGTTCTCCGTCGTAGGTGTACCGACAGGCGAAGTCATAACCAATCAAACCAATGGTCAGCCCAAAAGAGGAGACCGTTTCCAAAAGACCGCGCACAATATTAGAAATGCCATGCCAGAAATGGCTAGGCCCAACTACAACATAATCGCGCCGGCCTATAGTATTAAGAAGTGTATACACAGCTTTGGTCCCTATACCTACCACTACCTGTCCAACCCCAATGATTTGCCTTGCTACACCAGAAATCGCCGAAATCAAAGGAAGATATCCTGCAACGTTTAATACACCCTCTACAGAATACAAAAAGGGCTCTAAAACATCGCGAAAGGGAGACGTCCTTACTTGAATGCGCATACCAGTTGACATATAAGCACCTCACTTCTGTCATTTTTTATGAACGAATTATAACAAACATTATTTGATTCTATTTATTATATCCGCAAGTTTTTTGGTTATCTTCTGTTTTTGTTTACTTTGCTTGTTTTGCATAACATGAACCGTCTTTCCTTGAGTAAATAAAACATTTTTATTGTACATTTCGCATTGGAGATGAAAAGAGGTTTCCCCAATATGAGAACACCTTAAGCCGATTTCCAGTATATCTCCAACCTGTAGGGGATGAAAGCAACTCCCTTCGAAATGCACAATAGGCAACAAAAAATCCCCTTTCATGACCACGTCCAGTTGGCCTATGCTGTGCAAAAAACGCTCAAATGTTTCCACACAAAGATCTATGATCGCACCAAAGTAGATGCGCCCCGTTGCGTCTGTTTCCCTTAAAAAAATCCTTCTTTTATGCCTAAACATGAGGAAATCTTATCACTTACACCCTTTAAACACCACTGCAGCATGTAAAAAATCAGGTGACTCAGCATTAAAACAAGTATTTGAATATAAAATCGCTGTTATGGCAAACCTATTTGACCTAACTCGAACAAGGAGCATAATATGGGTCAAAAAAAAGGTGTCGTGCCAGCACACATTCAGAAAAAAGCGTTTAGCCATCCAAAAGAATCATGGGTTTCAGTTTTAAAAAAAATAGAGGACCCTCGACAATCGTCTTGCAATACACGACACTCAGTGGTGTCGATCATATTTATTGTTTTCATTGGAGTCTTGTGTGGAGCAAAAAACTGGGAAGAAATTTATTACCTTGCAGAAGGAATAGCTGATTGGCTAAGCTCCTACGTAGATCTCTCTTCAGGTGTTCCCTCAAAATGGACTCTCGAAAGGGTAACGTCTCTCATACCAACTGATCAACTACAGCCACTTTTTAAAGAGTTTTCTCATAACATTAAAAAGCGAGGAACGGTAGCAATTGATGGAAAAACTTTACGGGGTAGCAGAGGTTGGGTAGAAAAACGTCCTCTTCACCTTTTACACGCGTGGAGCGTAGAAGAGGGTATCTGCATAGGCCAAGTCTCTGTTGATAAAAAATCAAATGAAATTACTGCTTTCCCCACACTGATTTCGCAACTTGAATTAAAAGGGGCAGTTGTTACCACTGATGCACTAAACACGCAGAAAAACTCAGCCAATACTGTGATCAATGCCGGTGCTGACTATATATTCCCTGTTAAGGAAAATCACTCCGGGTTGCTCGAAGATATTCAGCTCCTGTTTACTGACGCTGATGCTACAGATTTTCGAGGCATTGATGCAGCACAGAAAGATACCGTAGATAAAGTTGGAGGACGAGTAGAAAGTCGAAGTTATGCTCTATTAAGCGCTGAGGGACTCCCACATGCATCCGAATGGAAAAATTGTCACTGTGTTGGAAGAATTATTCGCAAAAGATCGAAAGGAGAAAAAAAATCTGAAGAAATCTGCTACTATATCACAAGTTTGGATTTTGATATTGAGCAATTTGCAAAATCATCAAGAGAGCATTGGAGTGTAGAAAACGAATTGCACTGGAGTCTGGATGTTATTTTTCGCGAGGATTACCATCGATACCAACAACGTATAGGAGCTGCGAACCTGTCTCTGATGAGAAAGCTTGCCCTTGCAACCCTTACAAGGGACAAAACCTTGAAATGTGGTCGTGCTACCAAACAAGTAAGGGCCTTGGCTTCTTCTAGCTATCGAGATCATCTTTTAAAAAATTGCTTTTAATGCTTAGTCACCTGTGTAAAAAATAGACTTGCGTCACCCAAATAGTATCTAACCTATTACGGATAAGCCAATAAGAACATGTTCACCATGCACCGGCCCACTTTTTGCAAAAGTGCAGATTGTACAAAATACCCTTCTTACCTATAATTCGACCTTTGAACCCGATTTGCGAACTTTCGTCATTGAGAACAGAGGGCTCTCCTCTTTCCCAGGCAAAAGAAATAAATAATTTAAGATTGCAGCTTTCGAATTCTCAATGGCAAAGGTTCGCAACTCGGGTTTTGGTGCACATGGCGTATGGAAAGTTACACAAGTAGCAGTAATCTTAGATTGTTAGGTACTCACTCTTTAGTAAAGTCCCGTCTTTCATCCTCCCAGTTGCCTTTTGAAGCAAATGTAGATGAAATAGAGATGGGAAGGTACCTGTTTGAAAAGGGAGAGCGCAGCTTGCTGCGCGGGGATTTATCGGGGCTCCATTATTTCCAGCAGGCTCTACAGATGGATCCCAATAATGCTAACCTGCATTATAGACAAGGACTGTCGCTCTTTGAATTTGGGGTAGAGCAGAAGGATAAAAAATCTCTCCTTCTTGCTGCAAAATCCTTGAAAAAAGCTACCCTAATAAACGGCTCCCTATTCCAAGCGCACCAGGCCTTGGGAAGCGTCCTTTACTCCTTGGGAACATGCACGCAAGAGCACCACTACTTTATCGAATCAAAAAACCGCTATAAACAGGCTATTCATCTTTCTAATGGACAGCCATCGGACGTATTGGCTGATCTATACTGGGAGTATGGAGATGTTTGGGCGAGGTTGGGCGCTTTATCTGGCGAGTTGACAGACTTGCAGTTGGCGGTGCGCTCTTACGAGCAGGCGATGCAGCATCAAGAAGACCTCCCTCATCCTTTTTGGAGTGGCTATGGAAATACGCTGCTACATGTGGCTCTACATACAAACTCTGAGCCTATATACGTCAGGGCGCTGGAGTGTTTAAGAACAAGCGTCAGCTTGTATTCCTCACACCAAACCTGGTTTGAGCTAGCAGATGGCCTGCGCCATCTTTATGAACAAACCCATAACGAAGACACATTTTTTCAATCTGATGAGTGCTTTCGGCGTGCTTTACAAATTGACCCACAACAGCACAGCGCATGGCTATCGTGGGGCTGCTTGCTAAAAGAGTCTGGGCAACACCTGTCGGATCCCAACCGTTTGTCTGCTGCATTGGAGAAATGTCAAAAGGCGGATAATCTCCGGCCTGACGATCCAAGAGTCATCGCCACTTGGAGTCAGGCACTATCGCTACTTGGCTTGCACAAAGAGTCGCTGGAGCTGATACATCAAGGACAATTAAAAGCACAATCCTTGCTACAAACAGTGCACCCTTATTCTCTTGCCCTTTACCACGCTCTAGGATTTAGCACAAAAGCCCTCGGAGATTATTTCAACGACCTAGATTACTATTACCAGGCAATTGAGTATTTTCAAGAAGGCCTAAGCATTGATCGCACTTATCCTAACTTGTGGGCATCGTTGGGAAATGTCTATATGATTATTGCCTCGATTGAAGATAATGGGGCACATTATGAGAAAGCAGTCCGCTTTTTTCATAAAGCGCTCCACTTAAAGGTCACACCCAAACACCATTTTTATTTGGCAAATAGCTTACTGCGTTTAGGAGATATGCAAAGGAATGTGGACAAAGTCAGGCGTGCGATCTACCACTTTGAAAAAGGTTTAGAACTACAAAACAACACCCTCTATCTTTATCCAAAATGGGTATTTCAATATGCTGTTGCCCTAGATATATATGGCGACTTCGCGGAAGAAAAAGCGATTTACCAAAAGGCGATCGAAATGCTTTCTCACCTGTTAATGCTCGAGCCGAATTTTCCACAAATCCATCATCAGATCGCACTGACCTACGGACATTTTGGAGAGCTTACAGAAGAAATCGCTTATTTTACAAGGTCTTTGCATCACTTCCGTTTGGCTTACCAAAGAGAAAGGGAAAATGACGGGGTCCTGCTAGACTGGGGATTAACACTTATCAATACCGCAAACAGCAGCGATAGCGAAAAAATGGCCCTATATAGAGAAGCAGAGCATAAAATTGTACAATCAGCGAAGTTAGGTAACGTATATGCCTACTACCATCTAGCGTGTTTGTATGCTCTGCAAAAGCAAACTGACAAGGCCATGCGCTACTTACATAAAGCAAAAGGTTTTCATGCGCTACCTCCAACCAAAGACCTGCTCCGAGATGAATGGCTAGAGAATCTATATACTACGCAGGAATTCACCGCGTTTGTTTCTTCACTAGAAACTCCTCTTGAAAACAATAAAAACCGCTAACTAAAGGGATTAAAATTGGATAAAAAAAGCCTTACCTTCGTTGCCCTACTTACCTTGGCATTTTTTGGTATACACTATTATTTTGACGGCAAAAAGCAGACGAGCAGTGTCCCTCCGCCGCAAAAAGCGGTTGGCATCACCGAGACGCCTGAGGTATCCGCCGACATACAAGAGCAATTTTACACCCTAGAAAATCCCTTGCAGCAGATTGTATTTTCGACAAGCAATGGGTCTATCGTGGAGATCAACCTTCCTTTTTCTTCTAAGGACAACGCCAGTGTTGTGCGCCCTATTAGTTTCGACTACTCACTTGCAGAAAACCGCCCAGACAAAGACAAGTTTCCTCTACGTGAGTCTAAAGTGGTTAATAAAGAAGGCGCAACTGTCTCTCTACCTCGGAAAACAGGAGGCTACTATCCTCTTTTGCGTCGATCACAAAGCGCTCCGGATAATCTGAATGCGCTCAATATTCTGTCTGAAGATACAGCAGAAAGCGCCATTCCCTATCAGGTAACGAAATTCACAGAAAACATGATTGTGTTCGAGGCAAAATTTCCGAGCCGGAAAATAATAAAGACCTATACCTTGCCTCACTTGACAGAAAAGGCACCCTACTGCCTAGACGTAAAAATTCAGGTAGAAGGGGACCAAAGGGGGTTATGGATAACAACTGGTGTGCCAGAAGTGGAGCTTGTATCGGGCAGTCCAGCTCCCGTGTTGAAATACCGCATGTCTTCTGGAAAAAAGGCAAGCGTTGAAAAACTGAGTTTACCAAGTGCAAAAAAACCTGCATTCTCTCTTAGCTCCGTATATCCCGATTGGATTTGCAACTCCAATGGCTTTTTTGGCCTTATCCTCGACCCCCTCGGCGATATCAGCTCAGGACTGCAAGCGGATATGATTCCAGGTGCTTTAGATCCAACAAGGCTCACACTGATCGACGCTAATAACAACCGATTCCCTGCCGAGAAATATCCAGGGTATCTCATGAAACTGCCCCTGCCAAAGCGTAACGAAAGCCATTTCCGTTTTTTTGCCGGCCCTTTTTCTACTAATATTTTAAAAACTGTTGATGCCACCTATACAGACCCCTCAACGGGTTACAGTCCAAACTATGTAGAGTGCCAAAGCTACCACGGTTGGTTTTCTTTTATTTCAGAGCCCTTCGCAAAGCTCCTTTTTTTCCTAATGAACCTTTTCCATAACATTACAGGCTCTTGGGGTTTTTCCATTATCTTACTTACACTTGCCCTGCGCCTAATGCTTTATCCGCTAAACGAATGGTCTATTAAATCTACAATCAAAATGCAAGAAATCACGCCACTAGTTTCGAAAATACAAGAAAAATACAAAAAAGACCCCAAGCGTGTCCAAATAGAAACCATGAAACTGTACCGGGAAAAAGGGGCTAATCCTTTCACAGGGTGCATTCCCCTGCTTATACAAATGCCCTTTTTAATTGGAATGTTTGACCTTTTAAAATCTACTTTTGAGCTCCGAGGGGTCCCCTTTATTCCAGGATGGATCAACAATCTTACCGCTCCGGATGCTTTATTTTCTTGGAAAGTGGCCTTGCCTTTTCTAGGCACCTCCTGCCACCTCCTACCTTTTATTTTAGGAGGAATTATGTACTTACAGCAACGCCTCTCCACCATTTTGAATAAGCAACAAGCGGTCACGCTAACAGACCAACAAAAGCAGCAACAGAAGATGGGCACTATCATGA
>JAUIKQ010000093.1 GCA_030430655.1 Chlamydiia bacterium | reverse complement strand
AAAAAAGGCTTACTTATGGCTTCTAACTTCATTGAAGCACCTCTTTAAAAACGTCCGCTACAGAAATAGTGGTGATATCTTTATTTTTACCGCAAAGGGGAATGTGGGATAGTCTTTTATTTGGAGAGGCTACTTTTTGGCGGAGCACGCCTTGCTTAGGGTCTGCCCACAGGGAAACTATCTTCATAGGGAAGTCAGCATCTAGGTAGTAAAACGTAGAAAGCACTCCAGAATCTGGGGCTATAAGCGTGCTGCAATGATTTTTTAATATAGATAGCATTTCCAAAAAGGTCGTTTTTCCCCTTAAGTCGAGTACATACTTACTTTTTGGAAACGGTTTTTGCTCCATACCAAATAAAATGACTTTCTTCTCGTGTTTTGACAACAAAGCGATGAGCTGTTCCCAAAAGGGAAGTGGCCAGTCTTTCACATAACCATAAAATGGGGCTGTTTCTGATTGTAGATGGCAAGCAATATAAGAGCCTGATAGAGCAAACCTATCTGGAAGGAAGTCCCATTTAGCCTGCCATACAAGCCTTGGGGTAAGGGTATTAATTTGCCATTTAAACCACCGAGTAGGGTCGATTTTGTCTAAAAAACGGTAGGGAGGAGAGAGACTTTGCTTCAAAGCAAGAGGTACCTGCGCTGTCTGTCCCCGTTTCCATGTTTTCACCACTTCTACCCTAGTATTAAAGGGAAGCATTTTAAAAGCTTGCTCTAAATCCGGCCTTGTAAAAACAACCACTTCACACTGACTTGCAAGTTGGGTTAATCGATGAAAAAGGGCGTATAAGCCAAGAGGGATGTCTCCAAGACCACGGTTCCATATTAGCGCAAGTGTAGCGCAGTTACTAGCTACGGCTTTTTTTACCCATCGATCAAACGGATTGATGGTGGGGAAAAACCGCTTCATAAGTTGACCTTTTCAAGCACCTGCTCTACAGAGATACCGCGCATGCATCTAAAATCAATGGGACATGTCCTTTTAAAGCAAGGGGAGCACGCAACCTGATTTTGTATAACAACGCTTTGCGTACTCGGTCCTGTAACGCGAGGATCTGTAGAGCCAAAAAGGGCAATAACAGGAACATTTAGCGCATCTGCTATATGCATAGGCCCGCTATCGTTTGTGATAAAAAGCCGACAAGAAGCAATAACAGCCATGAGTTTTCGGATGCAAGTCGCCCCCGCAAGGTTTATTGCGCTCCCTTCAAAACCCTTGCATATAGACTCTATCAATCCACTGCTAGAGGGACATCCCACAAATAGCACCTTGCATTTATATTTTCTAATAAGTGCCTTGGTAAGCAGACGAAAATGGCTAGGAGGCCAACACTTTGCTTCCCCATAGGCGGCTCCCACTTGCATGCCAATGATGCAATCTTTGTCATAAACGCCTTTTCGATGCAGTATTTCCCACACTTTCTCCCGCTCTTTTTGGCTCAAAAAAAGCCTAGCTCGCAGATCCACTCCCGGCTTTACACCTAAAGGATGCAATAAATGCAGATACGTCTTTACTAAATGCTGTTGTTTACGCTCTGCTGGAAAGGGCAAAGGATGGGTCAATAAAAACCGCCTATAGTCTCCTTTGTATCCTAAACGCACTGGCACTTTCATCTTAAAAAAAGCAAAGGCGCTCGAAAAAGAGTTTGTTAGCAAAATTGCTGCTGCGCTCTGACGGTTTATTGTGTGAAGTGCTGACAAGGGGATCTGCTGATCAACGGCCTTATCTTGACTGAGCAAAGAAATGAGCCCCTCCTTTGCTACGGCAGCAATGTGCGCTTTTGGAAAATAGCGACGAAGTGCATGGAGCGTAGGGACCGCCATAACAAAATCCCCTATCCAATTGGGCATTCTTATAATAAAATTATTGCAAGAAGATAAATTAAACATAGTGTGTTTTGATAAACGATTGTATCATCTGTCAGTATGAGAGAACAACTAATTATTCTAGGCATCGATCCAGGCACTAATGTTACAGGTTATGGTATTATTAAAACCTGCTTGCATAAACACGTCTTGCTGGATTTTGGTACCATTTGCCCTCCAAAATCGGCATCCCTGCCAGAAAAATATCGCGTTCTTCATGAAGGCGTTTTGGGTCTTATCGCTAAACATCGGCCTGATTATCTCGCTATAGAAAGCCAATTTATGTATAAAAATCCCCAAAGTGCGCTCAAACTTGGCATGGCAAAGGGGGTGATTGTCTTAGCAGCCACTCTACGCAACATTGAAACCCACGAATACACACCGAAAAAAGCCAAACTCGCAGTTGTCGGAAAAGGAAGTGCAGAAAAATTGCAGGTGCAGAAAATGATTCAATTGCTGCTCTCTTTAAAAAAGCCACCACAAGCCGATGCAGCAGATGCCCTGGCCCTGGCTATTTGTCATGCTCACCAATTAAAATGGAGACATCATGTTCGACTATCTTAAAGGTCATCTCGTTGAAACCAGCCCGGAAAAAGTCGTTTTAGACGTGCACGGGATTGGTTTTTCTGTACATATTCCCTTAAGCACCTATCACAAGCTACCCGATGTAGGCACTCTGCTCCACCTATGGATAACGCCCGTTTATAGAGAAGAAGCGCAAACACTTTATGGTTTTGCGATTCCAGAAGAGCGCTCACTTTTCAATCAAATGCTCAGCATCACAGGTATTGGCCCTAAGGTGGCTTTATCTTTAGTCAGCCACATTGACCTGCACTCTCTACATAGCTACATAGAGCAAGCAGATCCTTATTTTCTTGCCAAAATTCCAGGCATAGGAAAAAAAACAGCCAGCCGCCTGTTGTTAGAGCTACAAAATAGACAAGCTACGCTCCCTTTCCTGAAAGCAGAAAAAACTCCCAACCCATTAGCGGCAGATGGCAAAGCAGCATTAATGCAACTTGGATACTCAGCCCCTGTTGCCCAAAAAGCCATTCAAGCCGCTTTGCAAAAACTCAGCGAAGAAGGCTCGCTCTCACAGCTCATCACCCTCGCCTTACATGCCCTCTAACAAATTGAGATTTCCTTTCTAAAAATTAAAACCAACAAGGAGTTTGGTTCCAAAAGCCATCTGCTCTCTTGAAAACCCCAGCGTTAAAAAGTAAGGCTCAAACTGCAAGTCCCATCTTTTCGTCTTGGTGATATGCCAAATGACCGGCAAGCCTATTTCTCCTCCCCACAATCTATTTTTTTGGCAAAATTTTTCACCTGAATACCTAAATTCGGCATTTTCAACAAAGACGGCAAGGATTTTTAGATTGCATCCCAGGTCAAAAACATCCCTCATACGGCATTTAAACCGAACTCCTGCTGAAAAGTAGGCAAAGTCATCCTGCTTCAAGCCTTCCTTGTTGTGGTGGTCTTCAGGTGAGATATTATATATCCCAAGCCCTAAAAGGGGGAAATCAGATAATTTCTACTCTGATTTGCTATCGTGTAGCCGAATCTTAAATCAACGTTGCCAAATTCTCTGCTGGCCTGTTGAAAGGAGAGACGGTTTCCGTTTCTGTAGGCCTTAAAGTCAGCATAAGTATCAGAACTTGCCAGATCAATACCCGCATAAAATGCATCTGGAGCAAGGTATTCATACATAAATCTAAATCCCCAGAAAAACCTCGTACCCTTAGAGCGGATGCTGTCAATCTTTTTGTTTTGACTGTACACGATAAAATCTGGTCCAAAACGGATATGGTTTCCATAAAAAACCGTCTTTTCTTGGACCGACGAATCACAAAAACCGTCAATTGAGAAAAAAACGGACAGCACTCCAAAAATCACCAAACATTGCCTTAAAAACAGACTCCACATACTCCTCTCCTTACAAAAACTATCCCCAACTCGCTTTAACCAAGGCCCCCTGACGGGGGCTCAATGACCCATGACCATAGACCAATAATCCAATGGCCCAATCCCAACTAGAACTTCCGGACCCCACCCAAGCCGAGGAAGTCGCAGCGGTAGCCGCCGTCGCAGCCGAGGAAGTAGCAGACGCACAGCCCAGAGGAACCAAACGAACCAACCACCACGCAGTGTCCGTTGCTAAGCCTTTCTTGGCAACGAGTGTGAGTCGGAGGGCTATTTGGGTAAAGCCTTTCTCCCACTTGGACATGATGCA
>JAUIKQ010000010.1 GCA_030430655.1 Chlamydiia bacterium | reverse complement strand
TTTTCATCCCCTACTGGAAAAAATACAAACGCCCGCAGTCCCTTTTTCTATCCCTTGTCATGAAGAAGCACACACCACAACCTATCGCTATACGTTTCTCACCACTTCACAACTCTCCATCATATCAACGCCTAGTCTTTTTGAAATAGATGCGCCCCGCACCTTCTCTCTAACCTCTCTTGGTCCAATGGGCCGGGCGCTCCCATTGCAAGATAAAACCCAAGTGCTGCCAAAAACCTACCCATTAAAAGAGCCATCCAACCACTTCTCACTAGAGAAGGTAGCTCCAACTGCGCATCTGTATGAAGTAGATCCGCATACCACGCTCTTTTGCTTTAGGCTCACCAAAGCGCGCCCCCCACTTTCCACCGCAACAGTTGTGATAAGTGCTTGCGCCTTTTTGCCCCACTTCATTTCTTTTACAAAAGAGCTGCCAAAAATACCACTCCATCCAATGCAAGCCTTGTTGCTATCTCCCCTGACAGAAACCTCTTCTCTCCAGCCTCTTGAAATAACAAGTTTCGTGGAAGTGTTAGCGCATCAAAGCAACGCATCCAAACTCTCGTTCTACGGTCCTAAAACCACACCAATTGCGCTCATATCAGACCCACTCTCTCACCCCCTAGCCAATCTCGCTTACTCGCTTTCGGAAGAGAATGCTTGCACGCTACCAATAAGCGCCATCCTCTTTCCCTTTAATCCTCTATTTTCGCCAAGCTGCGAAGCCCTCTTTTCCTACGAAGACATCACCTGCCTCAAAATAGCGTACTCGCCAAAACTTTCTACTCTTACCGCATTTAGCGCCTCTCCTCCCCTGTTGCATAGCCAAGCGAGCTTTGAAAACAGCAAAGCCTTGATGGAGCGAAAAAATCTTTTCTCTCCCCCCTTGCTGTCCGTGCCATGTATCGTTACAACTACTCCTCTGTATTCTATCGCCCCTTTGCAAGAAGACTATGCCCACTTTCATTCCTTTTCATTAGATATTCCCGCTTATCCGCCAGCCTCTCTGCACCTTACCTTCCAACCCCTCTACTTTCCCTCGACTCCTCCTATTATCACCCTGTCCTTCCTCCCGCATAAAATGGCACATTCTCCCTCCTTGCTACAAATCGCAACAACGCCAAACCTTTCGTGGGAAAACAAAAGCATATCTTATCCAGAAAAACAGCCCACGCATGAGCCTGCTAACAGCTGGCTATCCAAAAACATCCCCTCTATTGCTTGCCCCGAAAAAACGGAATATCTTCCACCACTTTTTAATGACATAGCATACATACGCTACCCCCTCTCTACCCCTTCTCCTACCTTTGACTGCCCCATACTGTCCATTCTCTCTCCAGTCGTGTCTCCTTTACTTCCCACCAAAAACAGCGCTCAGCGCGCTTACCAAGAAGCAGTAGCACCTCTTATTTGCAAACATAACCAAACACATCAGGCTTTGCCTCAACTGTGGCTCACCAAACCGCTACAGATCGCCTCTCCCCTACGGCACACACACCAAACTATCGCACGCACTAAAACGGAAGGCTCTTTTTGCCCTTCTAAGGAATCTGGCGATCGTTTAGCTCAATCAAACCGCTGCATTTTCAAATACCTCTCCTCAATGCCAGATCTTGATGCTCTAAACGTTTTGTCCCTATCACAAGGCATTGATCACGTTGTAGAAATAATGCCGACTCCGGATGAAGATGGGTACATCTTTGCGATCACTCTCACTCCAACAGAAACACTGCCCTTACAGTCGATTGAACAAAACGTGCTTTTTGTACTAGACCACACAGCAAATGTAAAAAAACACCAATACCGCTTGGCGCAAGACGCGCTTAATAGGGCCGTAAAATACTTGTCCAGCGACTCTCGATTTAATGTGCTGATCTACGATAACTCACCCACGATACTCAGCGTAGACTTCCTTAAATACAACAAAAAAACTGCGAAACGGCTAAAACAGTTTTTCACGATGCATACAGAGCCTCCCTGTGGATCGACAACGCCCCAGCACTTCATGAACACTATTCCTAAATGCCTTCCAAGGCAAGGAGAAAACACCGTTATTTGCCTCACTCACAGCAATCTTTTTTCAAACATAGAAGAGCACCATTTAAAAAGCCTTTCACAAGTGGGATTTCCCTTTACCCTTTTTGCAGCCACTTCAGGACAAAGCGTAGACAAAGATCAGCTCCAGCTCTTCACCTCGCTATCTAATGGCAAAACCCTCTACTCCCAAACGAACGCCGCTTTTCCTCGTAAATTTTCCCTTTTTGTGAAACAGCTAAGTCATCTGCTCATGCAATCGATCGCGATTCATGCTTCGCCCAAGGATGATGAAACCACTTTTCAAATTTTCCCACCAAAAGAGCACCTATTTGCTCATAACCCTATTACCATCTATGGTTACAGCGATGCGCTGTGCGACATTGGTCTCCTACTGCAAGGCAAGCTTGGCGAGCAATTCGTATCGATCAAGAAGACAATCTCTTTGAAAAACGCTGCAATAGCAGGGAAACCGCTTCAAAACAGCTTTTCTCATATCCTGCAGCAAGAAAAACAGCGCCACCGGATCAACAAAGAAAAAAATCCCCACCCCCGTCTATTGCAAATGCCCACAAAAAAACAGCCCAGCACCTAACCTAAAGAAAAAAACCACCACTGGGATCATTATTTTCAAAGGCACTGACCTCTCTATGCTGAGCAATAAATGAAAAAACTATCCCTTTCAAAAAATAACGAAAAAATATACAGTTGCGGCGCAATCGTAAGGGTTGCTGGCACAAAGTGCCTTTAGCGTTTCTCTATTCATTAACAGTAGGAGGAGATCATGAGTACAGTCCCATTATCAGGAGCAGACATGAAGCGTTATGTACAAGCCTACGGCCAGTTCAATAAAACTGAAGAAGAAAAAGTTTGTGAGGTGGTGGCAGATGTCGTGCGCAAAGTGATTGAAGTTCACTCGAGTAGCAATCGAAAATTAACAAATTTGGACGATGCAATGAGCTACTTTTTGGATTATGTAGAGGATTTGTTGAAGACTGGTGAGGGTGAAATAGCTACAAAAGTAGAGACTTGTGCTAAAGAGGTGCTTGCTCAACAAAATGACGATCTTTCTGATACTATACAGTGGAGCGCTATTGACTACTTAATGGAGCTATTCGAAAAGCATAAAATCCAATGATGCAGTCATTGAATGCAGGTACTCAACAGATCCAAGCGCATCCCTCATTCAGGGGTGTTGTCTCAGTTAAACCAAAGTGCTCGGAAGATAAGGAAATACACAATCGTTTCTGGAGCTAGCTACTGGCTAATGCCGTCAGAAGCCAAGTTTCCAGTGAGAGTGAATGACACGCCTCGGCAAATACTGAAGCAAGCAACTTTCGTAAGATTGCCTTGACTTGAAGAATAAAATCCAAAGTGCAGATTATGTAAGTGCATTTTTATTTAGAAAATGTGCTATGGTATCTAGAATACAAAGAGTGCCCAGGCAAAAAAATGGATGATTTTTCTTTCTTTGAACCTTACTTTCAGTCAAATCCTCAGCACGCCAGGCTATTTAAGGTAGCGAAAGAGGTAGCAGCGGCCTATCCCGGTTACCTCATTGAGTACTACATAACAAGTATGGTTTGCATTCTAGAGAATATGGATGACGTTTTTATCCAGCGACGAAGCAATGATTTCTTTCACTTGCTGATAGCAAAAATACTAACCACCCGCTTTCTTCCAGAGGACGAGCCCGTTTGTGAGGTCACATTTTTTAACCACTCTGTTGCTTTTCCCTTTCAATCCAAAAGAGTAGTGGGATTTTTCACAAGCCTTAGCGGGATTCAGGTACAAGCTGTGCAATTGATCGATGCCCTGTGTAAGTGCCATGAAGGAATCACTTTAGTAAGAAATTCGGTATTGCTTCTTTTTAGGTCTCACCAAAATCGGACTGTGTTGTATTTTGAGCTCGAGAAAACAGAAGGTGAGCCCTCTCCTGACGAAGTCCAAGACTTGCAAGAAAATCTCGAAGAGAGAGGCGCCTTCATGGCAGCTAGATGGCAAGAATCTATTCCTTCCCTTGAGTCCTCGATCAAAACTCTGCGGTGGCTAATGAGCGAAATAGAAAAAGGGGACCCACCTCACGTGATGATTTCCTTGGAAGCACGCACCCCCGAAAAAACACGATTTTTTGCTTTTGTGTGCCGGTTCATCGATTGTGGCATGAACGCTCTTATCCCACAAATTAACTACTTTGGTAGTGAAGTAGAATGCCAGTTCCAGAAAGCCGTGGAAGGAGGAACAAAAGAAGGAATTGTACTGAAAATTGATCTGCCCAACACCCCCTCTCTTTTGGTAGAAAAAAGGCAAGAAGTGAGTCGCATCGTTGAGGGATATGTGGGGCCCTTTCGCGATGTCAATGGAGGGCTTCTTGAAAAAATTGAGCAGAATTTTCAAGCGCTCGCAAAAGCATGCCCTAATGCTAAAGGGCTACGCGAATTTTTCGAGTCGATTACTCCAGAAGGAGAGCGAGCTATTTGCTCTCCATCGCTTCTTAGAGCGATGTACTCTGCTATTCAAAAAAAGCAGGGCTATACTCTTTTGGAGCAAGAAAACACGATTGTTGTTGTACTAAGAGTCGGAAAAGGCTTTGAAAAAGCCTGGAAAGAAACCTTGAGCAAGCAGTTTTCCAGATTAGGATTTTCTGAAATTCTGACTTCAAGCGCAGCCATCTTATCATGCTTTTTGCGTCATCCAACTCAAGAGGAAGCGGAGGCGTTTGAAGCAAAAACAGAGGCACTGTTTCAAGAGTGGACACAAGCAGAGGCATCCCAAACACTTCGTCTATGCACCACCGTTCCTTTTACTTCTTTTGATCCACGCACGGGAACAGAGGAAGAAACAAGCTATCTACATAAAATGCTCTTTGAAGGACTCATGAGGATCGGTCCTCGTGGGAAGCCAGAGCCCGCAATTGCGGAAAAGGTGAGCGTTTCGAAAAACAAAAAGCGTTACACGTTTCATTTGAGAAAAAGCTGCTGGTCTAATCGCATGCCACTGACTAGCCACGACTTTCTCTATAGCTGGAATATGATTCTCGCCAAAAAAGAGCTTGCTCCCTTAAGTTACCTCTTTGACAGAATTGAAAATGTGCAGGAAATAAAAAAAGGGAAAATGCCACCTGACTCTTTGGGAGTAAATGCCATAGATGATTACACTTTAGAGGTTCGCCTACAAAATCCCTGCAGCTCCTTCCTAGAAATATGTGCCCTCACTCTCTTTTCTCCTATTTGCCAAACTGTTGATAAAAAACACCCCAGCTGGACCGAAGGACAAGGAAAAGAATATGTATGTAACGGCCCCTTCTGCTTAGAAAAAAAAGACCACAGCGGGGGCGTCACTCTAACAAAAAATCCCTTCTACTGGGAATCAGAAAAAACGCGTTTAGAGAAAGTGACCATCCCAGTTGTTTCCCAGGAAGAAGGCAAAAAGCTATTTCTTAATAAACAAGTGGACGCTTTGCTATATTACTTTTATAAAAGCTCTTCTTTTCTTGATCTAGGAAATTTAAAAGTTAATCGCTTGCAGGGTGCTGTCTGTAAGCGTTTTCTTTGTTTCAACTGCGCAAAGCCCCCTTTCCATAATAAAAAAGTGAGAAAAGCTATCGCTTTGGTAATAGATAGGAAAAAAATTCTAGAAACTTTTCCGCATAGCGCTACCCCCAGTCTTTCTTTCTACTCCCCTTTCTACTCAGAAGACAACACAAATACCAATCTTCCAAAGAGTAATCACAAGGCACGAAGACTTCTTATGGAAGCTTTAGCAGAAGATTCTGAAGTCAGAGAAAACTTTTTTGGTCAAAGTATTTCTGTGCTGGAAGGCAACAAGGACCTGGCTGCTGCTCTTTGCGGTTGTATAAATGAGGCTTTCAGCGCGAACTGGACTGTTTCTATTCTAAAAACAAATTCACGAAACTACCTTAGGCGAAAAGAAAACGTCCTAGCTTCAATCTACGGCTGGACGGACAGAATCCACGAGCCTGAGTACTTTCTAGGAATTTTTGCCTCCAGGCATAATACCATCAACTTTACTTGCTGGACGCATCCTTCAATACAGTCTGTGATCGAACAAATCAAGACCACACAGTGCCGCAAAGAAAAAGCCCAGCTTCTTAAAGACGCGGAAGAAACCCTAATCGAAGAAATGCCCATGGTTCCCTTGCTCGACACGCCGCATACTTCTATTTGCCACCCTGACATCCAAGGAATCTATGCTAGCCGCCTACAGCAGTTTGACATCCGGTTTGCATCTAAAAAGCGACCGTCGACTCCAGAAAGCTAGCTAGAGAGGGATACTGAATCCCCTCGGAATTATCAAGACCAGCGAATCCTATCCCGTTTACGTTAAAGTGCCTTATCCCCTTAGGATGGACAATATAAAAATGTGCCTCAGCTCCATTTTTTTCTTCAAAAATGACAAAACTGTTGCTTGCCCCACTCAACCTATCCACAGCTTCATTTTCAGTAAGGAAACCTAAAAAATTCGAATGGGATCGGATAGAATCAAAAAGGTCTTGGGCAGAAGGAATACGATAGCCTGCAAACAACGTCTCAAGCCCCAGATGATACGCTTTTAGATTTTCCTGGGTACCCATCGCTAAAAAACGGGAAAAGTGCCTAGCCTTCTTACTTACAGAGCCCAGTACTTCAGCAGATTTAAAAAAATCAAAAGGACTAAGGTTTACGCTAGCTTGAACTCTATGCACCACTGATAAGCTAATAACAGCCACAAAGGCAATTTTGAAAAGCGTTTTTTTCATTTTGCACCTTTTAAATGTCAACATCTCTGTTCCCGAAAGCACCAAAAATTTTATAGCTTGGCCATTCTATTTACAACCATTTTTTAAAGAGCTTATTAAAAGAGCAAAAGACCAACCTTTACAAATACCCAACGCCGTTAAAATACATATCAGATGAAGGCATTAACCATTTGATACTGCACCTATGATTGAATCAGTTTCTCTCTAAACTAAATATCAGGTCCTAAGTAATAGTATTTCTCAAAGAAAGGAAAAATTGATTTTAAAGAAATACTTAATTTTGCAAAATGGTTGGATCTACGCAGGCAAAATGCTGCCCCCGTTTGACCTAAAGCAAACTCCAGGTGGATATGGGAACCATAGCCCATGCAGATAGCTATACCCTTTCTCGACATCGAGCAGGATCTACCAAAGAGATGCTGTTTCTTTTCGCTCCTCTCTTTTTTTCGGTTTTTTCTGGAAGCTTGATGAGCTTTTGTGATCGATTGTTTGTGTCTCATTACTCGGTGAATGCTCTAAAAGCTGTCACTGCAGCCAATTATTTCTGCTTGCTATTCCAGCTAGGAATCAGCCGCATTACAATGATGACCCAAGTATGCGTGGGAAAAAGCTACGGAGAGCGCAAAATAGAGCGGCTAGGACCGTACTGTTGGCAAATGATTTGGCTTTCTTTGCTTAGCATGATAGTAACGCTACCCTTAGGGATAGGATTAATTCCCTATTTATTTGGAAGTAAAGGAATTGCTGCTGAAGGAAGCGCCTATTTTAGCATACTGATGTATGGAAATTTCCTCTTTCCTCTGGCAGTGGCCCTTTCTGCCTACTTTAATGGTCTTGGAAAAACTAGACTTGTGGGGATTTGCTCTTTTGGAGCACAAATCGCCAATGTTGGGCTTAACTACCTCTTGATTTTTGGAATTGTCCCTGGGCTCCCTCCTTTAGGAGCAAAGGGCGCGGCGTTAGGAACAGTTATTTCTCAAGCGCTCTTGTGCCTGGCCTTGTTGGTTTTATTTTTGAAAGAGCGCCAAGACTACCAGACTAGTAGATGGTCGATCAATGGCACACTATTTAAGGAAATGGTGTGTTTAGGATTCCCTAAATCCTTATCAAAAATTTTGCTCTTAATTGCCTGGAACCTAGCTATCCGACCGATTGTGCGTCTCGAAGGAGACCATTTACTTGTGCTATCCGTTGGTTCAAGTCTTTGGCTAATTTACGTTCCAGTCCTTCAGACGGTTGAGCAGGTATTAACCACACAAGTGGCTTTTTACAGAGGGGAAAAGGCGTATTCTACTATCTGGAAGTCGGTCCGCTCTTCTATGCTGTTTTTATTTGTCTGCTTTCTTATTTTAGGCCTTCTCTTTTTATTTTGTTTAGATCCTTTCCTCACCTTTTTTCTCCATGAGCCGATAGCGCCAAGGACATTTGCTTTAGTAAAGCTCGCCTGCTTGTGGCTATGGATTCTCTTTTTCCTAGAGGGACTAAATCTGATCTCCCTTGGGCTTATTTCAGGTCTTGGCCTGACATGGTTTCGCTTAAAACTCAGCGTTCTGTTCGCCTACCCCTTCACTTATCTCCCTTTCAACCTTGCTTTTTGCTATTGGCATTTAGGCCCGGATAAAATCTGGATGCTCTGTTGGGTCTGCATGCTTGCTTCAACGCCTGTTTGTTTTATAAAAGCAAAAATCTGCATACAGAAACTAGCAGCCGCGCGTGAAAAGCAAGAGCCGAGCAACCTATTGACCTAAGCGGTGTCCATCCCTACTGAAGATCTATCGATGGATATTCTTTGGATGCAAACCGAATATCAAACTCCTGCGAGGGACTCGCATAAATTCCTTGCACATAAGGATGACAAAAAGAAGCACAACTTACATCGAATAAAGGGACCGCAGGCATTCCTTCAAACAAGATCTCTTCTGCTTTTTTAAGAAGCTCTTCCTTCTTTTTCTGATCCTTCACAATCTTCACCCTTTTAATAATAAACTGCAGTAAAGGATGCGTCCAGCAAGGAATATTCGTGAAATTTTCCTTAGAAGAAAAGGTCTCCAGAAAATATACAGGATCATGAATCCTATCCACCCAACTACAAACCGACGCGGGAATCATCCCTTTTCTCTCTAAGTAAATTCGCGAGTTCATGTTCAAAAGAAAAACGCTCCAGCCTGCACTAAACACCGTATTTATACGATCACAAATCGCAGCTGCTAGTGGCGTGCTGCCTATCGCTGCCGAAATTTTCTGATCAAAAAAAGTCTCCTTAACTCCAGGATCTTCTGCTAAAGCCTGAATCAGAAGCTGCCGCGCCTCATAAACATTCTGTGGACAGTTTATGCTCTTGCTAAGCTTTGGGTAAAAAGGGGAATAAAAGGAAAAACTGGGAACTGCCCTTAACTCCTCCCTGCTACCCGGCAAGGCTTGCAAAATTTCCTTCCTATCTATTGCCAAAGCAATAGCCTTCCTCACCTTCTTATTATGGAAAGGAGGCTGAAGACAGTTAAAGCAGAGAATTTTTTTCGAAACTGCTCCCTGTAAACGCACCGCTTCTACATTTTCTAGGTCAGGAGAACAGTTTTTGTAAAAGTGATGAAGCAAGGCATCCACTTCCTTATCGCGAAACAGCCTTTCTCCTTCTCCCTGTGAAAGCACAGGAATAGTGACCCTTTCCAAGGAGATTTTTTTAGACTGCCAATAAAAAGAGTTTTTTCTCAAGATCACGCCCCCGCTATACTCTCTCTTCTCTAAGAAAAAAGGACCATTGCAAATGTATCCCTCCCCTTGTGCATTGACCCAAGCGGGATCTGTTTCCGCAACTGCCTTACAAATGGGAAAAAAGGGTGTGAGAGCACACCTTTCTAGAAAGGTCGGACAAGGCCTTTGCAATCGTACCTCTAGGGTATGAGTATCAATAGCATCGACCCCAAAAGAGCTAATCGACATCTGCCCTTTTTTTATTTCCTGCACATTTTCAATCACGTCCAGGAGATAGTCCAAAGGAGCAAGCACTTGCCTCGTCAGGAGCATGTTCCACCCATAGAGAAAATCATGCGCCGTCAATGGCATGCCATTGGACCAAAAACTTTTTCTTAAATAAAACGTGTAACACTTTTTGTCTTCAGACAAGGTCACTTTTTTCGCAATCCCAGGCTCTGGCTTCCCACGAGAGCCAATCCTCATAAGCCCTTCAAAAAGCATCTTATGCAAATAGCTTGCTTCCTCTTCGGTTCCGGTACGCGGGTCAAAAGAATTAAATCGGGAAGTGACGCATAAACGGAGGGTGTGATTCACATCCGTTTGTGCCCACTTTTTGAATAGGGCAAGCGTCTGCGTCTTAAAAATTTTCACCTCTTCCTGAGTTGGGTGATACAAAAAGCACGACATAATGGCTCTATGTACCGTCAAGGTCTCGGTAAACCCTGCTCTAGGAAGATGCTTACTTAAAATTTCTCGCCAGTCTCGTGCAAACCCCCTTTCGATTTTTACCACAACCGCGATCACATCCCTTTCTTCTATCGGGATGTAACTCTCTTTTTTGTAAATCGCAAAATAAATGGACTGAAGCAGTGTTGGAGAACAAACAGCCCGCTCACTCTCCGGAGTGATCGATTCAAAAAATTCACGGAGCCCTTCCGTAGAAGGGTCAAACTTTCTTGAAAAAGCCCGAAAATTTTTCTCAATTTCTTCAAAAAGTCCCCCCTTCACTTCTTGAAAAGGACCTATGTACTTCTCGACTAATTGGCAAACCTGCTCCTTTCTTTCTACCAAAAAAGAAGACAGATTTGGAACGCCTATTCTCAAAACCACCCCCTGCTTGATACCATTTCGCGACTCTTCTCGAAACTGACATTCGGCCCCAATACCTGGATGTTCAATCAGCTTATCAAACGGCCCCGTGTCAAGCTCCACAAACTGACACGCAATCACAAAAAGAGACAGCTCATCACTGCCTTCTGGCTTTAAAAAGATCATGACGTGGGGCGGATCCTCCCTTTTAAGCTCATCCATAAGCCAACCTAGTGTGTCAGCATAAGAAGCAAAAGCGGGAACAGGCGCTTCAGATCTAACTCCCAAAGAAGTTAGATGTCTTTCGAGACCCTCCTTTAAATCCTGCACTTCATCTGGCGCAAATCTACCCCCAGCTTTCTGGAGCTCAAAGTAAAATGTGGTAAAATCGTTTTGGAGGTCAACAAGAAGTAGCACAGAATGCTTTACTGGGGATACCTCCTCATAAGGCCTGCACAAAGCATTGATCCACTTTTTCGCTTGATCTCGCACTCCCTTAAGATTAACGAAAAATCCCACTACCCTTTTGCATTGCAGAGAAGAAGTAATGGAGTGATTAAAAGAAGTGATCTCGCAAACTTGCTTGCTCTTTGCAAAAGCCCGCCTATTCGCAAGCTTGTCTATGAGAAATTTAAAGAAATCATCGCATCGCTGTTCGATGAAAGCATCATCCATATTTTCCAAAATACGCAAGATGCTTGCCAAGTACGGTTCAAAAGGGTGCTCAGGCCTTTCCATGACAACCTGCCTACATATCCTAAATAGCTTGGCATGGTGGGGACTTGTTTGGAAAAAGGACTCGAAGAAGGAAAAGTAATCCATTTTTTTTCACCCATTAACAATCGTATTCCAAAAACCATAGCACATTTTCTAAAATAAAAATACACGCTATTTGCAAAAAATAAAGTTTCCAGCGTTTTTTCTCAGGCTTAGCCTTAAAAGAAGAAATAGGGCTTAGACAATATTCTCAGGCAAACTTTCAGTTAAACTCTCCAGCCTGCCTTGCTGCACTGATAACTTTTTCACGAACATCTTCCCCTTTATAAAGCCTACAGACATCGACAACACCACGCAAAGCCAACAAAGCATCCAGATTTTGTCAGGAGTTAGATTCCAGTAGAGGAACGCAAGATGAAAAGGGAGGTAAGCTGTTAGCAAGCTTGTAGCAACGCTTAGTTTCAATCGAAACCATGTCAAGCCAAGACCCGAAATGAGTCCATGAGCAATGAAGTTAATTCCCTCTAAAAAGAAAAAAATCCACAGCCACAAACAAGACAGCTTGACCACTGCGAGAGACGATGGCGCTATCGGTTCGTGAAGGAAAAAAGAGAGAAACCCTTCCAAGCAAAATACAAGCATTCCTAGAGAAAAAAAACAGACTAGCAAGAAAAAAGCCCCTGAGCGTACCGATTTCCAAATAACAGGATACGCTTTTTTCCCTCTGTAAAAAGCCACCTGTGTGGTTACCACCTGTTCAAGAGCGCGCAAAAAGGGAGTATAAGCTAGCGAAAGGCTGCAACCAATGGATAGCACAAGTAAATAGTCCCCTTGAAGACCTGTGATCAATAACACCGTCATGTTCCAAGTCACTAAATTCAAAATCCTTCCCAAAGCTCTGGGAAACCCCAAAAACATCACTTCTTTAAATAAAGCCTTGTTGAACGAGCATTTACTCGTTTGGTATTCCCTGGGCTCTTTTAAAAATAAAATCAGCAAAATCACACACAAAAGTGCCTGGGAAAAAAGCGTGCTCAAAGCCGCTCCCCTGACCCCCAAAGGGGACATCCCCGGTCCAATTCCGAAAATGAGTAAATAGTTAAGGGCAATATTGACTATTTGCGCTCCAAAAGAGCAGATTCCAACCACTTTCGTTTTTCCGAGCGCAGCAAAATAAGAAGCAAGCGCTACTGACAAAGGGAAGAGGAAATTCCCATACATTAGCACGCTAAAGTAAGCACTGCTTTCAGCAGCAATTGCTTTGCCTCCAAACAGATAGGGAATTAGCCCTATCCCCGTAGGCAACGTCAGAGCCATGCTAAGGAAAGAAAACCAGATCATTTGCCAACAGTATGGACCTGCAAGCGCTGTCACCCCTTCCCCATAGCTTTTGCCAACGCACACCTGCGTCATCGATGTAATGTAACTCACGGCCAGCTGAAACAATAGACAAAAATAGTTCGCCGCCGTAACAGCATTCAAAGAATCCAAGGAGTAATGACAAATAAATAGACGATCGCAAAAGCCCATCAGGCTTCCAGAAAAAATCGAAAAAACAAGAGGGACGAAGAGAGCGAACATTTCTCTAACAGATCCCGCTCGATGCCTGGAGAGGACATAGCTGCTTTGGCTTTTTACCGCTTCCATACTCACCTTTGGCAACCCACACCTTAAAATGAACAGAAGGGGCCCGCCTTTCCATTCAAAGGACACAAAAACGCCGCCTTCCACTAAGGGAGAGTAAGCCCTGAGCCATTTTGCAAGATTTTCTGTTTCTTTAAAATCTTATTTTTTGATTTATGAGTTCGATTGCCCACTTTTTCTCCTGCAATTACAAAACAAACATGCTATACTTCTTCCCATGAGCTCACACTACATCGCAGGAAGAACCATCGCCGCAATAGCTACCGCCCCGGGAACGGGCAGCATTGCGATCGTGCGCCTCTCTGGAAGCCAGTCTATAGAAATAGCAGCCCCTTTCATCAAACGCCCCCTGATAAAATGCCAATCTCACCGCGCTTACTACACACAAATTTTGGAAAATAACAAAGACGTTATCGATCATGCCCTTGTCCTTATTATGAAAGCTCCCCACTCTTTTACTGGAGAAGATACAGTGGAGATCCACTGCCATGGTGGACATATAATAGCAAAAAAAATTTTACTTTTATTGCTGGAAAACGGCGCTCTGAGTGCCCTACCCGGGGAATTTTCCTATAAGGCATTTATTAATAACAAAATCGATCTAACACAAGCAGAAGCAATCCAACAAACCATTAGCGCTCAGCACACCTACAGCGTTCAAATGGCCCAGCAACAACTAAGCGGACAGCTGGAAAAAAAAATTAGAAATTTTCAAAGTAGGCTCCTCGATACAGCTGCTATTTTAGAAGCGTGGGTAGACTATCCAGAAGAGGGGCTAGAGTTTGCTTCACAGGAAAGCCTAATTGAAAATATTTCTTCTATCCTTTTGGATATGCAAACCCTCTGCAACACTTTTGCAGACGGCCAGGCCCTTTCTTCTGCACTTTGCCTTGCACTTATTGGGCGGCCAAATGTGGGTAAGTCCTCCCTTTTGAACCAACTATTGAAAAAAGAGCGTGCTATTGTCACCAGCATTGCAGGCACCACACGGGACATGATTGCAGAAGAAATGCTCATTGGGGACCTATCTGTCCGATTAATAGACACAGCAGGCCTACATCAGAGCAATGACACCATCGAACAGGAAGGCATGCGCCGCTCAAAACAAGCAGCTGATAGCGCCGACCTCATCTTGCTAGTCCTGGACGCAAAGGCAGGTCTACACCCTTTTGATTCCCATCTTTTAAACACTCTGCCTTCAAGGAAAACATGCGCCATTTGGAATAAAACGGATCTGCCACATGCCCTACTACCTACGCTTTCGTGTTTTGCTACACTTTTTGTCTCTGCAAAGGAAAACCAAGGCCTGGACCAGTTGCAAAAGCAGATACGCGCTTTTTTCGATCAGCGCTTTCCGCAAAAAGGAGAAATCGTTTTGACCCAGCAGCGTCACTACCAATCCCTACAAAAAGCCATTGCCTACCTAACAAAGGTCAAAACAGGTCTTATTGAAAACCAATCTTGTGAATGGATTAGCGCGGACATGCGCTCTGCTTTACAGCATTTAGGACACATCATAGGAATGGATGTTTCTGAAGAAATTCTCTCTTCGATTTTTTCTAAGTTCTGTGTGGGTAAGTAAATGGAAAAACGGGCTTTGATCATTGTTGACCTTTTAAATCAGCTTTTTCCTAACCCCCCCATTTCCCTATTCCACAGCTGTCCCTATACTCTCCTTATTGCAACTTTGCTCTCGGCGCAGTGCACGGATAAAATGGTCAACAAAGTGACCCCCCACCTTTTTGCCAAAGCATCAACACCAAAAGCAATGGCAGCGCTACCGCTAGAAACCCTCCTAGCCATTATCCGCCCTTGCGGGCTTAGCCCCAAAAAAGCCAAAGCCATTCACGCGCTATCAAAAATACTCATTGAGAAACATGAGGGGCAAGTCCCAGATAACTTTGCGGACCTAGAAGCCCTTCCTGGAGTAGGACATAAAACCGCTTCTGTGGTCCTCAGCCAAGCGTTTCACATACAGACTTTCCCCGTAGATACCCATATCCATCGATGCAGCAAAAGGTGGGGGCTTTCCACAGGTAAAACCGTTTTACAAACAGAAAAAGCGGTGAAAAAGATCTTTCCCAAGCATATATGGAATAAACTCCATTTGCAGATTATTTACTACGCAAGACAATATTGCCCTGCAAAGGGACACAGCATAGAAAAGTGCCCCATTTGTTACCGTCTATCCCTCATTTAGAGAAAGACAGAGCTGTACCCATCTTTCCATACGTCTCCAGCCCCTTCGTTGTGTTTTCGACAAGATCCGCTGCAAAAGTGATAGAACTTTGTGGAAAAAGAAGCAAAATACAAGAGCCTCCAAAAGCAAAGTAACCTTTTTCATCCCCTTTAGCATAATCTAAGCTCGGAATATACGTACTTTGCACGCTCCCCACATTTGTGGCCCCAACTTCCACCATAATGACTTGTCCAAATTTCTCTGTCTTTAGCAAAGTGATACGCCTTTTATTTTTCCAAAAAATATGTATGCGCCTTTTCGTAGCCTTAGGATTTACAGAGTCCAAAAACCCTCGAACCAGATAGGCAGGAGAAGGAACTGCGTCGCAAGGAAAGTGATATCGGTGATAATCCACTGGAGCTAAACGGGCAATGACAAGCCCCCCTCTTTTATAGGGGGCATAGTCTTTTACCACACCTTTCAAGAGTTTTGGCACGTCAAACCGGCTATTTTTTACAAAAAAAGTATTTATTTCTGAAACATCCGGATAAACCAAATACCTTCCATCCGCTGGCAAAATAGCCGACTCTGGACTCAAGGGCCGCGCCCCCTTTTTCAATTTCCTGGTAAAGAAATCGTTAAACGAACCAAAATCTTTTATAGACTTTTCAAAATCCCCCAGATCAACCCCGAATTTTTCCACAAAAGGAAAAATTTTCTTTCTGCTAGAAGCGGTTTTTTGAAAAGCCCCATAAAGACGGGAAAAAGGGGTTTTTGTGACCAAGCTGCGGAAAACAGAGGACAGCAAAGACCCTTTTGTATAAAAAAAATCTATTACTTCTTCTCCGTAAACACGCTCTTCAAATTCTCGCTTCGTCTCCCGATCAATTACATGAATACCGCTCCCCATACACCTCCACAATCAACCCTCTTTTTTAGTAAGGAATTGGGATACATCATATCGATTTAATGGTTTTTTTGTTACAATCAATGCTCCACGTCACGCTATAATAAGGGCGCGTTTTTTCCTTTAAGCGGGGCAGGCGATGATATTGGAACTTTTGAGGCATTTTGTATGGCAGGATTTTTAAAGAAAATTTTTGGAACAGCGCAGAGTCGAAAGCTGAAAAAGTACCGCGCCATCGTCACACGGGTAAATGCTTTTGAAAAGCAGTACCAATTGGAAGAAAATTTAGATCTGCCAGAAAAAACGGAAGAACTAAAAAAAAGATTTCAAGAAGGCGCCTCTTTGGATGAACTACTTCCGGAGGCTTATGCCCTTGTGAAGTACGCTTGTCGCTCGTTGGTAGGCACAGAGATACACGTGTCTGGCTATAATCAAAAATGGGACATGGTCCCATACGATGTCCAGATTTTAGGAGGCATCGCGATGCATTTTGGCAATATTGCGGAGATGCAAACGGGAGAAGGAAAAACACTCACTGCGTCTATGCCCCTTTACCTAAATGCGCTCACTGGCAAGCCTGTGCACCTTGTTACCGTCAACGACTACCTAGCGGAAAGGGACTGTCAGTGGATTGGAGGAGTGTTTCGCAAATTAGGGCTCACTGTGAGCGCCTTAACAAATAACACACCGCCAAATAAGCGTAAGAGCATTTATGAGTCAGACATTGTGTATGGGACTGCTTCAGAGTTTGGTTTTGACTATCTGCGGGACAATTCGATGGCACACACCAAAGAAGAGCAATGCCAGCGGGGTTTTTACTTTGCAATCGTCGATGAAATTGACTCTATTTTGATAGATGAGGCAAGGACTCCCCTCATCATCTCAGGGCCTGCACCTAGCTCTTATCAGATGTATGATATTCTTAAAGACCCTGTTGCCAAGTTGGTGCGGCTACAAAGAGACTACTGTAACCAGTTGGCAACTAAAGGAAAGAAAATACTCGATAGCTTAGGAATGACGAAGGAAGATAAAGCCGCGAAGAAACTCTCAAAAGAAGAGGCAAAGCGAGAAGAAGAGGCCTATAAAAACCTTTGGCTGGTTTTGAAAGGAACCCCACAAAGCAAGGTCTTAAAACGCCTTAGGGAATTCCCTGACATTCGGGCTAAATTAGAGCAATGGGATACCTACTTTTATGCAGAACCAAACAAAGCGGAGCGACTCTCCCTTTTAAGCGAGCTTTACATCATTGTTGACGAAAGGTCAAGTGACTACGAGATCACAGACAAAGGGATTCAAACCTGGGGACAAACCGCCTCAAAAAGCGAAGGAGAGGTAGATGACTTTGTCATGCTCGATTTAAGCCACGAGTATACCAAGATTGATCAAGATAGCGCCTTAAGCGAGAGTGACAAGCTCAACAAAAAAGTCGCGGCTTTAGAAGAAGATGCGAAGCGAAAGGAAAGGGCCCACAATTTACGTCAGCTCTTCCGCGCTCATCTGCTTATGGAAAAAGACGTTGACTACATTGTGAGTGAAGGAAAAATCGTCATCATTGACGAAAATACTGGCAGACCACAGCCAGGGCGCCGCTTCTCTGATGGATTGCACCAGGCGATTGAAGCAAAAGAATCGCTTGCTATACAAAAAGAGACGCAAACCTACGCAACCATCACACTACAAAACTATTTCCGCATGTACGATAAACTCAGCGGCATGACCGGGACAGCAATAACGGAGGCAAGTGAATTTTACGAGATTTATAAAATTGATGTCTTAGAAATTCCAACGCACCGCCCGTGCTTGCGAAAAGATTTTGATGACGAAATTTACATGACAGAGCGAGAAAAATACCAAGCCATCATAAAAAACATCTCTGAGCTGCACAAAAAAGGGGTCCCTATTCTCGTTGGAACCGAGTCTGTTGAAGAGTCAGAAAAGCTGTCTCGCATTTTGCGGCAACACAAACTCCCTCACACCGTACTGAACGCTAAAAATCATGAAAAAGAAGCAGAAATTATTGCTAATGCGGGAAGAAAAGGGGCCATTACTGTAGCCACTAATATGGCAGGAAGAGGAACAGACATTAAGCTTGAAGAAGGTGTGGCAGCCATTGGAGGACTTGCTGTAGTTGGAACGACAAGACACCAGTCACGACGGATTGATAGACAGCTCAGAGGGCGATCGGCAAGACAAGGGGACATTGGCAGCTCTCAGTTTTATGTCTCTTTCGAAGACACGCTTATGCGTCTCTTCACCTCTCCTAAGCTCACCGCTTTTTTGCAAAGATTTCGCCCTCCGGAGGGAGAAGCCATTTCTGCAAAAATTCTTAACCACTCCATTGAAACGGCGCAAAAAAGGATCGAGCAGCGCCACTATTCTATCCGCAAACATACGCTAGAGTACGACAACGTCATGAACAAGCAGCGAAAGGAAGTCTATGCTTTTCGCAACCAAATTCTCCATTCTAAAGAAACGGTTTCCATTGCTCTACATGTCCTGGATGAATTTGTGCAAGCGAAAGTGGATACCTTTTTTGCGGACCCAGCAAAACCAGAAGAGTGGAAGCCGCAGGCATTTTCCGAGGACCTCTCTTCCCATTTTCCCCTTAACTTTCAAGACCCTGTCTTTCAAAACCTCATTAGCAGCGACTACGCCTCTACAAAAGAGATTATAGAAGAAACATCGCAACGCATTCACGACGCCTTTTATCAAAAGCTAGAAGGAGAAGCGCTTTTGATTGCAAAAGTGCAAAAAGCGTCCAACAAAGAAGTAAATCCTGTTCACTTGCTAACCGAAATTATTCGAAGCCTCCTACTGCGAGCCGTTGATCGCTACTGGCAGCAACACCTTCTTGCGATTGACCATTTACGCAGCGATGTCAATTTACGCACTGTTGGGCAAAAAGACCCACTTATGGAGTTCAAACACGAGGCCTTTTTGCTGTTTAACCAGCTAGGGCATGACCTACGTATGCATCTCTCGCGTGCTTTGTTTAAGTTTGAAATGACAGCGCCACAATCCAAAGGGCTGCAGCAAGCGATTAAAAAACTCCAAAAAGAGACCTTTCCTACTTTCTTTCCAAGACCCTCGCTAGAAGATAAAGAGATCGCTTTCCCTCAAAGTTAGGGCCAATGCACCCTACTTGCATAAGATAGTCAATATACTATTGACTATCTACTGATAAGTAGATTATAATCTCTCTCATGAAACAAAATACCCACCTTAAAATCCTCAAGGAAGCAGAACACTGTTTGCAGCTGAGAGGATATAACGGATTTAGTTACAAAGATTTAGCAAATGCTATTGGCATTAAAACCTCGAGCATTCATTACTACTACCCCACAAAAGTTGAATTAGTGGTGGCCGTAATTGCGTTTTACATGGACCAGTTTACAGCAGAATTGGCAAGAATATCTCATAGTAAAAAATCTACGACTGACAAGCTATTAGATTTTATAGACACTATTTTTGCAAAAACCTTTTCAAATAAGCGCAAGATGTGCCTTGGTGGGATACTCGCAGCCGAAATGTCTGATTTAGACCCTAAAGTACAAACTAAATTACAAGAATTTTTTACCAAAATCGAATCTTGGATTGTTTCTACGATAAAAGACACACCCAGACAAGGTAGCCCAGCTAAAAATAGGAAGGCGCCCGAAACATTTGCGAGGCAATTGATTGTGCAAATAGAAGGCGCCTTGATTTTAGCAAGGCTATTTAATAACAACCATTACTTATCAACCATCAAAAGCTTTGTAAGTACATATTGATGAGTAAGTAGCATTTTTTTTTACCCCAATATCTATCTATGCATAGATATAAACCATAAGGAGGTTTTGATGAACAAAGGGATGAAATCAACAAAAGCAACAGCAATCACAATTCAGTCAGTGCCTGGACATGAAGATCAGCTTGCTTTGCTGTTAGAGCAAGCGGCAGCGCTGGTCGAGGATAATGAGGATAAGACTAATCTGTGGTACGCTTTGAGACTATCAAAAAATACTTTCATGCTTTTTGATACTTTCGTGGATGAAGCGGCTCGAAATGCCCACTTTGCAGGCAAAGCAGCAGGAGCTTTAAAAGAAACGGCAGAAAAACTGATTGTAGGTGGGTGGGAAAACGGAGTATTGCCCAATATCAAAAACTACGAAATCATTTCAGGCTTTACTAGAAATTAAAAGCAAAAACCGATTTGCCATATTTTCCCATAGGGCAAACTACAGGCTTTTTTGTAGCCACTTTAAGCCCCCCATGGGGGCTTAAAAGCTTTGTCTAGTCTCCAAACTGGGGATATGGCTCAGGCCTGAGGTAAATAAAACGGTGCAGGAATGAGTGCACAAAAAAAATTTGAGTCCCAGACACTCTCCACAATGAAACCGCGCTGACTCTCACTTTTATATCGCGCAAAACACCAGAGAACTATAAATTTAAATTAAGATTGTATGGATTGATCATTATCAAGTAGAGGAATTTTAGCACAAAATATGGATTTCCCTTTTTCACAAATTTTCCATTGCTCTTCTATATGAGAGCAGCTAAATGTTTTCAGGACCAATCCCCCTTCAAATTGCAATCTGGCATCCATCATTGCATTAGCAACATCCACTTGGTTAAGCTTTTTCCCAACAAGGTGAGTCAACTGACTTTTAATTTTCTTAGGGTCATCATCTAGACACCCTATCATATAATTACTATTTTTTTCTAACCTCCATGCGCAGGCATTTAAATGGATAGAGGAATCATTTTCAAAATAAAAAATTGGTAAATTTCCCTCATTAAAAGCGACATGAGTGACAGCTGTGTTTTGGAGAGGAGAATCTATTTTTTTAAGGTTTTCCTTAATTGTGAAATTTTGGGACATAGTTTGAACATTTTTTATTGCTTTTGCATTTGAACAATCAACGACTATACTGCTATCACCAGGCATTAATAGAGACCATTGATCTTCTTCCAACCAATTAAAAAATGTTGTTATTTGATAGTCCCCTTCAAAATTAAACTCTGCATCTAAAAATTGAGAAAGAAAGCGAAAAGATTGAAAACGCTTTCCTAGCAAGTATGGAATATTTGATTGAATAGTTTGCGGAGCCTCCCCCGAACCAACAATATATTTGTCACCTTTATTTATTCTCCATGAAGCAAGACTTATCCATAATGACCATTCTTTTTCGATAACTTTTTTCCCTTTAATCACTTCAACTTTTTTTTCCCTGCCAAATTGAAAGAAAACATTAGATCCAATAGAGTTGAAAGTTCTATCCATTTTTACGTGGACGAGGCCCGTATTTACTAATTTGTAAGCGTGCAACAATTCTTTATTCCCCACCGAACAATCCTATTTCCTCATCTGTTTGATCCTGCAACCTTTTTGTAGACACAGATTTTTTCCCTTAATTGGTTTGTCCAATATTCTTCTTCAAATTCCTCTGGCAACACATACCTGCGCAATTCCGCTTAGTTTTCTCCTTGGGAGCCGGCCCCTATTTCGCAATAGAACTTAAATTTCAATTAGCGGGATGGTAGCGCAAAATGTAAGTTTTCCAAATTCGTAGATTTTCCACTGCTTTTCTACGCGACTACAGCTGAATGTCTTCAAAACAAACCCGTCTTCAAATTGAAACTTCGCATCCATCATTGGATTTGCAATAGCAATTTGTTCAAGTTTTTTACCAATAAGGCGGACTAGCTTGCTTTTTGCTTTCTTGAAGTGTTCATCTAAATAACCAATTACATAATTGCTTTTTTTTTCTAATCTCCATAGACAGGCCTCCAAATGAATAGAGAAGCTATTTCCGAAGTGAAGCGTTGGCAAGTCGCAGCCATCAAAGGTGACTTTAGTAACAGCTCTTCCTTGAATAGCGGTATCGAATTTTTCATAATGTGCGACGATAGGGAGCTTGCTTGCAATATTTTTTACATTTCTGACTGCTTGTGCATTGCAAAAATCCACGCCTATGTCCCTATCGTCAGATAAAAAAATTGTCCACTGCTCTTCTTCCATCCAATTAAAAAACGTTGTGATTTGGTATTCATTTTCAAAACTCAGCTGCGCATCTAAGAATTGCGAACAAAATGCAATCGATTGAAACCGCTTGCCTAGCATTTGCTGAAGATGATGTTCAATGCTAATATCGACGCTTTCGTCAGATCCTACGAGATACTTGTTATTTCTGGTTATTCTCCAAGAAGCAATGCCAACCCATATAGTCCATTCTCCTTTTAAAGCCTTCTTGCCGTTTGGGAACTCAATCTCTTTGAGGTTTCCAAAATCAAAAAAAATGTGCGACCCAATGGAGTTAAAAGCTTGCTGTACAGGCTCGTGGAGTAAATCTTTGTCTACTTCTTCTACAAGTTCCAAGAATTTTCTATTTTCCACCGAATAAACCTACATCCTCATCCACTCGTTCGTGATAACCATGACCTAAAAACACACCGATAGAATTTATCTCTGCATAAACAACAAAGGAAAGTGAGCACGAGCCATCACATTGCACCTCCCTTTTTGGAGAAATTTCTTTTATGCGAAAGCAAAACGGTATCAAAAGAATTCTTTTTTGGTAAAGAAAAAAGTAAGCGCTCCCCTACTTTTGTTCGGCTAAAAAAACCCGGAGAGCAGCCCACAAAACAAGCGCAAACCGGTTTGCCATATTTTTCCATATGGCAAACCCATCTTTTTTCAGCAAGAGCAACAACCGCTCCATTTACCCATCTTGCTTATCCCTTGATCTGAGTAGTTGCTCAATTTCCCTTTGCTCTAAATCTGCTCCAGTGTTTGGTAGGATAACCCCTCCATCAACCTTTTGAACGCTTTCTTGTAAGGAATCAACGATCTTTTTTTCCTCAAGGGTAAAGTCACTGTATTTCCTACCGCTAAAAATCAAATTTAAGGCTTTTTTTTTCCATTGCTCATCCGGCCCCATAGTGTGAAACACTCCGTTTGACTTTTTTCCAAACGGCTCATCCCGTTGGACACTTTGAAATGCTCTTTCCGATTTTCTGACTTCCTGCTCGCTGTAGCTCCTTTTAGCTAAACTAGAAGAAAGCCCTAAAAAACGACTCGCTTCAACAGCGCACCTTCCATACACTCTTAACATCATATCACCTGCCTTTTTAATCCCAAACTGAGGGACAGTGTAATCGATTTTTTCATAAAAAGCAAGTTTTTGCCTTGATCTAAATTTGCAAATGAAAGGATAATGTCACCCCAAATTTACTCTTAACAAAGGTATGTCCCAATGTTAACTATGCGGCAAGCAGTAGGGGGCTTTTCTGCCTTTCCTTGCTTTACATTGAAAGCCCTGAGAAGGCCGTTCTCTTCAACAAATGAAGCTGAGCTAAAGGGCTACGAAAAGTTGCGAGAGAGCTCCGGACAAGAGATATTTAATCGAATCGTAAAAGCATATTCTCTCGAACAGCAAATTCCTCTTTGCCCGATAGACAAGAAGGTACAGCGCAAGGATTTGCTTGGCTTGATTGAAAAAGTCCGTAGGGTGGCTTCAATCCCGATAATGGAGATGGGAGACTTGCATGAAAAAGCGGAGTTTCTACATTTCAAAGAAAATACCACTTTTATCAATTTGCCTTACAGTGACAAGGTAAATGAATGGTCTGATAGAACCGCACTTCAAGACCTAATCAGAAGCAAGTTTCCCAAGTTGTTTCGGGAAAATGACCTGGTGATCGTG
>JAUIKQ010000092.1 GCA_030430655.1 Chlamydiia bacterium | reverse complement strand
CGCAGCTAACGCACGTTTTTGGCAACATCTCTAAATTCGCATCAGAGCATGAGTAGCCCGCTGTCTCAAGCCCTTCCTTTACTTGGAAAAGCTGGTCTGGAGGCGTGATTACAACATAGCAATCGTCAAGCGCATCAAAATCGGACGCACCAATCTCGGAAAGCGTAGAAAATAGCTTTTCTTCGTCTACGCCCTCTTTTTGCACCTGTATCACCCCTTTCTTTTCAAAGTTGTACATCACAGCTCCGGGGCTTGCAAGGCTTCCGCCCCGCTTGTTCGTTGCAATGCGTATATCAGAAGCGCTACGGTTTTTGTTATCTGTCATCACCTCAACGATGATCCCAACACCACCCATGCCATACAGTTCGTAGCTAATCTCAAAGTAGTCGGCTTGATCATTACTCACTGCCCTCTTGATATTTCTCTCAATATTATCATTTGGGAGGTTCACTGCCTTGGCCTTCTGAATCGCTAAACGGAGCTTTGCATTGGCTTTTGGGTCTGCCCCTCCTTGTTTCACGGCGCTGATGATCTCTTTCGTAGCCCTAGAAAATAGCTTACCCTTGGCAGCATCTGCCCGCTCTTTTTTATGCTTGATATTTGCCCATTTGCTATGTCCAGCCATAATCCTACAAATACTTTTCCATTAAAATTTTATTCCCTCTCTTCCCTTGTTGATCTCTCAAAAAATGGGGGTGCACACCATACTGCACGAAACCCAAACGCCTATAAAGAGAAATAGCGGGGTTGCCTTCATAGACCTCTAAATGCAAAATCTTTAAATGCAAGTGCCTGGCCTGCTCGAATAAAAACATTAAAAAAGCGGTTCCAATGCCTCGGCCACGTAGCTCTTTTTGCAAGATAATGGCAAACAAGGCTTGATGCGCAAGGCGCGCATACGGGGAGAGATAAAAATTGGCAAAACCACACACGGTTTCATCATATAGCGCCGTAAAACAAGCCTTTTGTGGAATATAGCTTAGCATAATATTGACCGCGTCCTCTATTTCCACACGATTGGTCATAGGAAACCATTGAAGTACCTCGCTATCGGAGAGATAATCAAGGACAATCGGGCGCTCTTCTTTTTTGGTGACTCGAAAGGTAACTTTCTCTTTCACGGCCCTATTCCCTTTGATAAATCCACTTCCATAATGCTGCGGGCTAAATAGCCTTCCCCTGCCTTAATAAAATTCTCCTGCTTTGCCACTTCATAAAATCCCCGCTTTTGCAAAAAATTGCCAAATGTTCCCTCGTACACATCTAAAGAAAGGTAACTTAAAGAAAAGCGCTTGATCGCTAAATGCTTTAAATTGCGGAGCAAAGAAGACCCCACTCCCTGCCCCCTCCATTTGCTGTCCACCACAAACTGCAACAAACTTTGATGCATTACCTTACGATAAGGCATTAAAAATAATATTCCCATAGCAATCGGCTGATCTTGATATATTGCTGTCAAGCTTGAGTTGACAGAGCAAAATCCCATCCAGCTGTTGACAAACAGTGCCTGCTCTTGCTTTGTGCAGGCAGGGCAAGACAAGGCTGTCTTTGGCTCTTGAATCGCCAGTTGTAAAAAAGACCGGTCGCTGTTTTCTGAATAGCGAATATCATACTGACTACTTTCCACAATGCTCATGTTTGACACTCTTTTAAAAAAGCAAAGATAAATGGATCGAGATCACCATCCAAAACTTTTTGGATATGCGTTTCTTCATATTTAGTGCGCGTATCCTTGACGAGAGTATAGGGGTGGCAAACGTAATTGCGCGCCTGCGATCCCCATGCTATCGCTTTTTTTTCTCCTCCGATAGCAGCTAATTTTTCCAAGCGCTCTGTCATCTGCTTTTCATAGAGCTTAGAACGCAAAAGCTTAAGACAGGTCTCTTTATTTTGCAGCTGGCTGCGCTCGGACTGGCACGAAACCACAATACCCGTTTTTAGGTGCGTGATTCGAACGGCCGAATCGGTAACGTTCACATGCTGCCCGCCCGCACCAGAAGCCCGAAAAGTATCCACCTGAATATCTTCACTCTGAATCGCTTCGACAAAAGCTTCATCAATTTCAGGAATTACGTCAACAGAAGCAAAGCTTGTATGCCTTCGCGCGTTGCTATCAAAAGGAGAAATCCGCACCAGGCGGTGTACCCCTTTTTCCGCGCGGCAGTAGCCGTAAGCAAAAGCGCCTTCTACGTGATACAAAATATTCTTTATACCGGCTACATCTCCATCTAGACGCTCGACAATGCGGATCTTCCACCCCTTTTTAGCAACAAAACGCTCATACATACGCGCTAGCATCGCAGCCCAATCACAAGATTCTGTGCCGCCAGCCCCGGCGTTAATACTTAAATAGCAGCTGCTCTCGTCTAACTCCCCAGAAAGCATTTTTCTGAGTTCAAGAGCTTCAACTCCCTTCTCTACGCTTTCGAGCTCACCAAGCAATTCCTGATAAAAGGCAGGATCTTCTTCTTCTGTGCAAGAGAGCAGTAAGTCTTTGACATCCCCAAAGCGCTTTTTTATTTCCCGATAAGGGCAGAGCCAGGCCTTGCAGCGGTTGCTCTCTTCTATCGTCTTTTGTGCTTTTTCTCGATCAAGCCAAAAATCACTCTTTTCCATTACCGTTTCTAAAGAAAACAGCCTTTGCTGTTTTTCCTCTAAATCGAGGTAATCCCACATATGGAGCAAGCGACCGTGCAGATCTTTTACTTTGAGTCGTATTTCTTCATTCATATTCCAATACAGAATAGCGAAAAACAAAAGATCTAATCAACCCGTTTTACTCTAGGCGTAAAACGCATTAGATAGTACAAAGTTAATTTTCCTAAAGAAAGCCCAAGCTAGACTTAATCCAGCCTTTACATAAAACAAATTGGGTGTATAATTGGCGGACTAAAAATCAAAAACACGAGGAAAGTTACCTCGAAACCACCTTTGGAGGAAATACACATATGTCTGCTAACATAGCACCAATCACAGGTTCAGTTCCTAACGTAAGTAGCGCGCCTTCTAATGCAGGTACTCTTAAGTCTGCGGGTAATAAAGTTGTAGAAGTGGGAAAATCCATTGCAGGACACATTGCAGCATTTTTCCAAAAAATCGCTGACGTTGTTTTACCCATATTGAAAAGTATTGCAAATCAATCTGCGCAGTTTGTTTCGCAGCTTACTGGCAGAGTGAAGGAAAACCCAGCCGGTGGTATCATCATCGTCGCTTTTGGAGCCATCGCCTTCTTAGGTGGTTATCTTGTAAAAAAATTCATTTGCAAAGATAAAGCACCTAAAGAAAACCCAAACAACTCTGGGCAACCACCATTGGACCCGGCTCAGGCACAAGCAGCGGAGCAATACCGCCAATCATATAACACGCATCAGCATACAGGATATGCCCCACAACAACCTGCTACATCGACCTGGGATTATCAAGGAGGAGGAGGAGGAGGAACGACTTACCAAGCGCACCCAAATAGCTTCCCTCAAGGCGCTCCTACACACACTGAGGCAAGTACTTTCCAACAGACCGCACAATAAATAGCACTTGTGGGTCATCGGGCGTCTTTTTTAGTGGCCATTAGCTACTAAGAAGATGCCCGCCCCATCGCTGAGAGGATTTCCTCTTCTAGGATAGGGACTCCAGGCGGTGTGTGATCCTTCCAGATTCCATAGAGAGGATCATGCGGCTGTTTTTTGGCACGGTAATTTTTTGATCTCCTCTTATAGTCAGGTCCTTTGCTTCTATCACGCTGCCTTCGTGCAGAGTGATCGTTAACGCTTCTTTGCGCGCTGGCGCTTTCATGCCCAAGTGCGCTTGCCCAAAGTCCCTCCCCTTGTTCAACACGGTTACATTGGTAAAAAGGCACTGGCTTTCCTGGAGATGGCCGTGATTTTCTCCTGGTTGAATAACGAAGCTACCCTCTAGTTGTAAATTTTTCAAATACACGTCCATGATGCCAATCTCTAGCTCACTCTTTAGCGCAAGAGCCCCTCCGATGATCTTTTTTTGAATTATAGAATAGAGAGGACCTAACATGGGGTGGTAGTGAAATAAGAAGGGAAAGCCTTGCTTTGCAAAGCGTGCATTATCTATGGGGGCAGGAAGCTGCACATTGCACTGTTTTAAAAGCGCATAAGCTTCACACCACATGTCATAAAGACAATTAAGGGGCGTTTCTACGCTATTCAAACCTTCTTTATAAAGCCGTTTAATGGGAGAAAGGGCTTGGGAGCGTTTATGATGGACCAAGAAAGAAGGAAGCGCGCTCTTTGTTTGTCCGATTAAATAATCCCCAATATTTTGCATCGTCGTCTCA
>JAUIKQ010000091.1 GCA_030430655.1 Chlamydiia bacterium | reverse complement strand
AAGCGTTTCGAAGAAGAGGTTGCGCATATCGCTAATTTGGATCACCCAAACGTTGTTAAGGTGCACAATGTTTCCTTTGCTGAAGGGCTGTATTTTTTGGTCTTAGATTGTGTTTACGATCCTCGCGGGGAAATGACTTCCCTCGATAAGTATTTGCGTTTGAGAGCCAATGTGCTAGATGAGAAAACCATCTTAGAGATTCTATCTCAAGTAGCGGCAGCGCTTGACTACTTGCATCAAAAGACGTTTTCTTATGGGGCCTTTCTGCACCGCAACCTAAAACTAAGCAATGTATTGGTTGGCACTAGCCCTTCGAAGTTTTTTGTTCAAATTGCTGATGGCGGTTTATCCCGCTTGGTTGGAGAGGGGGCGATTTTGACTGCCCTTTACGCTTCTTTGAGTCACAGTCTTTCTGTTGGAGCTATTACTGTTGGCGGTGATCCGTATCATTATGCTGGAAAATATGACATCCAAAAAGTGGCTCCTTTACATGCTAGTTTTTTGCAAACCTTTTCTTTTTTAGCTCCGGAGCAGAAAATCGGAAGAGAATCTCAGACCTTGACGCCAGCAGCAGATACTTATGCTTTTGGAGTGCTTGCCTATTTTTTGCTGGTCAACACTTTTCCGGAGGGAAGGTTTCCCTTACCTTCGGCAATTAATCCTAAGCTGAATTTTCAGTGGGATCGTTTGATTGAGGCCTGTTTGGCTTTAGATCCTAAAAAGCGTCCTGTAACGTTATTAGAAATGCTCAATTCGGTGGTGAAGTCGACGCCGACTGTGGAGAAGAAAACATCGGTTTCTCCTGCAGCAAGCGGTCAATTCTATACCTATTCTTCTTCTAGTCCTTCTTCTCAGTCAGTAGACATGGCCGGCAGTGAGAGGATAGTGCGCCGTGTTACAGAGGCGATTCAAGTGGCGCAGCCAAAGCCTGTGATTAAGCCTCAAGAGATTAAAAGGCCGGTTTACGACCCAGATCCGGGAGCAATTTTTCAAACAGAAGCAACCGTAGCTCCTTATCGCCCTCGGCCAAAGCAGATCAAAGAGATAGAGCCGTTGCTCACAGAGATGGTGGTGGTACATGGAGGCACGATTATTCGTGGATCGGAGGAAGGAGCCAGAGATGAAAGACCTGTTCATCAAGTAGAACTCAGTGACTTTGCTATGGATATTCACCCTGTAACAAATGAGCAGTTTATCCGGTTTTTAGAGGCGATGGGCGGAGAAAAGGATGGTAATAATCAAGATATTGTGCGATTGAAAGACTGTAGAATTAAGCGGGAAGGGGGAAAATATGTTGTCGAATCAGGATATCACAGGCATCCTGTGATCGGAATTACGTGGTATGGGGCTAAAGCGTATGCTAAGTGGGTAGGCAAGCGCCTGCCCTTTGAAGCGCAGTGGGAAGCGGCTGCCAGAGGTGGAAGGACAGATACTATGTATCCAACAGGGAAGGAAATTCAGAAGAGTCAAGCAAACTTTTTTAGTGCAGATACCACAGCAGTAAAGACGTATGCAGCCAACAGCTATGGCTTATACGATATGGCAGGGAACGTTTATGAGTGGTGTGAAGACTGGTATGACTATAACTATTATGAAGTATCTAGTTTGGAGCCAAAAAACCCTCAAGGACCAGCGCAGGGTGTATACCGTGTGTTAAGAGGGGGATGCTGGAAAAGTCTGCCCTTTGATTTAAGGTGTGCACACCGACACCGTAATAATCCAGGAACGATTAATAGCACGTATGGGTTTCGGTGTGTTGCGGATGTAACTTCAAATGCAGGTAACTAAATAGTATGGCAGAAGATTCGAAAATCGTTCAGATCAACAAAGGGGCACTCAAGCGTATTTTGAAGGTCGGAGATTTGTTTGCTGTTGGGTACGGAGATTTAGGATCGTCCATCTACTATGCTCTTGGTATTACGGCGTTATATGCCCTTGGCGCAACGCCTATTTCTTTGGCAATTGCCGGATTTGTTTTTGCTTGTACTGCACTGACCTATGCAGAGCTTTCTTCCCTCTTGAAAGAAGGAGGTGGGTCAGCAAGTTTTTCTCGCCATGCATTTAACGACCTTGTTTCCTTTATTGCGGGTTGGGGCCTGCTTTTGGATTTTATTGTGACTATTGCAATTTCTTCCTATTCTATTTCTCCCTATCTTTCCTTTTTTGCCCCTTTTTTAAAACAGACAGAGTATAAAATTCTCTTTACCGTCGGCGTTATTTTAGTGCTGCTCTCTATTAACATTGTTGGGACGCGTCATTCTACGAAAATGAGTTGGATGCTAACAAGCCTGACTTTGTTCACGCAAATTTTGATCATTGTGTTGGGAGCAATTTTTCTCATCCGCCTCCCTACACTTTTGAAAGGATTGCAGATCAATGTACCCGGTCTTATTACTTCTCCCACGTGGGGAGGGTTTTGGAAGGGGACTGCCATGGCCATGGTAGCGTATACGGGTATAGAATCAATGGTGCAGCTCAGTCAAGAGGCGAAACAGCCTGCTAAAACAGTGCCAAGAGCGATTATGCTAGCTATGGGTACGTTAATATTTGTTTATTTAGGGCTATCCATTATTGCTTTATCTGCTATGTCTCCTCAAGAGCTTAGTACCAAGTATCTCGAAGATCCAATTGCAGGTATTGTTGAACATTTGCCACATGGACGCTATTTTGGTGGTTGGGTAGGTCTGCTCGCTGCTATTATCTTATTTGTGGCATCCAATGCTGGGTTGATCGGTTCTTCTAGGCTATCTTTTAAAATGGGAGAAAATTATCAACTGCCCCGCTTTGTTTATAAAGTGCACCCCCGTTTCCAAACGCCCGTTGTTTCTTTAACTATTTTTGCCGCTTTAGCGATACTTATCATCCTATGGAGTCGAGGTGAGATTGCATTTTTGGCAGATTTGTATAATTTTGGAGCCATGTTGGCTTTTTGCGCAGCGCATCTTTCTCTTTTAATGTTGAGAATACGAAGACCAAACGCGAGGCGTCCTTTCAAAGTCCCTGGTAATATCAGGATTAGGGGTTATGATTTTCCGATTTCAGCCATTATTGGCTGTCTTGTTACTTTTGCTGTGTGGATCTTGGTCGTCATTACTAAGCCCGAAGGACGGTACCTAGGTTTTACCTGGATTCTTCTTGGACTTGTGATGTACTTTTATTACAGAAATACGCAGCGAATCAAAGCAACGGGAAAACTAAAAATTGAGAAAATACAAATGCCCCACTTCAGAAAGGAGCAGTTTCAAAATATTTTAGTTTCGATTCGGGGACGAAATTTGATGGGTTTGATGCAAATGGCTTGCGAAGTTGCGAAAAATCACAAAGCGGCGCTGACAGTTGTGCATGTGATTGATGTCCCTTTTTCTATGACTTTAGAAGCAGATATGGAAGAAAAGGTGGCGTATGCGGAACAAATATTGAAAGAAGCAGAGGCGATTGCAAGGGAATTTCATGTTCCCGTGTCCTTAAAATCGATCCAGTCCCGGTCTGTCACACGCTCTTTGTCCGAACTTGTGGCCAAGGATAGTCATGATCTTGTTATTGCTGGCGTCCAGCTGAACAGGAGTAAGGGCATTGGAGAAACAGCCATGAACCTATTAAAAAGCATTAGGTGCCCTGTATGGTTTGCAACGCAGAAATCTCCCAAATAAAGCCCTATTTTTCCAAGTGACATGCCACCGCATGCTTATCGTCTTGTTTGTAAGTGGGTTTGCTCTGCCGACACCGTAAGTACACGTTTGGGCACCTAGAAGCAAAAGCACATCCTTGAATATTGGCAAATGGGCTTGGCATATCCCCTTCGATAGGAGAAAATGCATGCATGTTTTGTGAGGGGATAGAGGAGAGGAGCTTGCGCGTGTAGGGATGTCTAGGATTGGTATATAGGTGTTCTGTAGGCGCCATTTCGACTATTTTGCCTAAATACATGACAGCAACTCGATCACAAAGGTATTTGACGGTTGTAAGATCGTGCGAAATAAATAAATAGGACAGTTTTTTGCTAATTTGCAGTTCTTTGAGCAGATTAATGATTTGTGATTGAATCGAAACATCTAGCGCTGCGATAGGCTCGTCACAAATTAACAGCGTAGGCTCCAGAGCAAGAGCGCGTGCAATGTTGATACGCTGGCGCTGCCCTCCACTAAACTCGTGTGGAAACCGCATTTTATCAGATGCTTTTAGCCCAACGAGTTCTAAAAGCGCGTCTACTCTTTTCATCCGTTCTTTTGGTGAAAAAAAGAGCTTATGAATTTGTAGTGGTTCTAACAAGATATTTTGTATGCGCATTTTCGGGTTAAAAGCGCTTGCAGCATCTTGGAAGAGATACTGGACTTTTTTTCGGTATTCCTTTTTTTCAGGGCCCGTGCTTTGCTGGAAGGACTTACCTGCTAGTTGCACTTCTCCCTCATAGGGGGCATAAAGCCCTGCTGCTATCTTTCCAATGGTGCTTTTCCCACAACCGCTTTCTCCCACAAGC
>JAUIKQ010000009.1 GCA_030430655.1 Chlamydiia bacterium | reverse complement strand
ACTACTGATTTATGTAAAGAGGCTCAAGCGGAATGTCGATCAGTGCAGCACCCTGCAGTTAACGGACAGAAAAAGGACTTGGAGGTGACAAATGAGATGCTTACTCAAGAAGGAAAGAGTGTATTTCGCCGGAAAATTGCAGCTTTTGTAGAAAAAGGGGATGTAGAGAGCGCTTTAGCGTACGCTGCTATCTTAAAAGAAGATAGGCAATTTTTTGAGATAGCAATGCGGTCTTTGGAGGAAGGCCGGGTAGCGAAAGCAATAGAGTGCGTGAAAAAAATGTGCACTCTAACTGAAAAAGAAGGATACCTAGTTCAACTGATTGAAGCTTGCTTGAATAAAAAGGATTTAGAGGGCGTATTTCGGTTTATTCAGCTATATGCCGATCGTGAAGGAAGACGTTTTTGGCTACCAAGGCTTGCTGAGCAGCATGTTTGTGAAGGGAGCCCCGAAAAAGCAGCAGAGATCATGGTTTCGGAAGGGGAAGGCGTTGATGGTGTATGGAAACAGGAGCAGGAGTTGATTGTTGGATGCTATTTGCAGCAGGGCAGTCCAGAAAAGGCAGAAAAATACGCTTGCGCTATGGTCCCCCATCGTAGAAGCCAGGCTTTTCTTCTTATAGCCGAGTACTATTTGGAGAGACAACCTATAAATTTAAAAAAATTGTTGGAAATTAGCATTGAAGCGGAAATAAGAGAGCGAGTATTGCGCTCGGTGCGTGCAGGGGACTTTGGGCAAAGTATGTTTGAATGGATTGGTAAAAATAAGAGCTCCAATGGAATAAAGGGAAGGGAAAGTTATTGGTATGCTTGTGCATTTGACATCGCGATGCAGGAGAATAAGTTAGCAGAGGCCAAAAAATGCGTACCTTATCTTTCTATTGAACAGAAAGGTCGAGCAAAGGAGGAAATACAGCGCGCTTGTTATGAAAGCACTTGATATTTACTTGCTTTGGAAAGGCATATGCTCCTGCATTGGTAGCTTTTTTGGTCGACTAAGGACGCAGCCCTTCGTTTGGTAGCGTCACTCGCTGAAACCCTTCCTTGAAGACCGGCCCTTTTGGTCCTATAGGAAGAGCATTTTGAAAGAACTGTTTGTATATGTACAATCCTTGATATGCGTTTTGAATGCAATAAAAGCAGTTGCTTACCCACTCTGATCCCTTGATTGTTCCAGAAGCGCAGTTTTGTACAAATCGGGTAGTGATTTTGTTTTTCCAGTATTCTGGAGGACCAAACAGGAGAATAGGCGTTGGATGACAAACTCCCGTTTTGCGCCTTACCTCCTCCAAACAAAACTCAAAATCTGTTCCAATGCCTCCCATGAGAAATATAGGTAAATCAAGATGAAACTCTGCTTGACGCTCTACTAGTCGATCCAGCCTGTATGTCATTTTAGCATCGAAAAAGGGGTTTTGTTTTTGTTCATTGACAACGCTTCCCTTTTGATTGAAATCTACAATGTTTGCGCAAGAGAGGATATTGAGCGCTTTTGCGACTTTATTTCCAAGGCTCATCGCGCCAGGGCCGCCTCCCGTTACGAGCGCAAGGGGAGTGTTGCTATTGAGAAGGGGGTGGTCTGTTTGGGGTTTAAGCTCTAAAAGTCCCTTCAACAACGTTGTTAGTTCCTCTTCAAAGTTTCCTTCAATCAGGTTGGAGCCGTAGATGCCAACCAAGGTGGCTTGCGAAAATTCTTTCACGCGAGACAAAGGAACAAACATCCCAGAGTCTTTTTCTGGTTTGGGCACATATTGCAAGATTTTCCCTTCATCGGTAGCGCTTTTTTCATCAATCCAATAGGTAGGGATGCCAAACTTTGCAAGGTCAGACAAAAAAGAGCGGTCTTCATGGGAGAAGAAGCAATCATGGTTTCGAGAAGGATAACGGAAGTAGAGCCCCTTAAGACATTTTTGTATTTCCCTTGTTAAGAAAAGGCGTTTCATGAGAGGAGAGGGGAAATATCTTGTAAGTAAAATCCCTTGAGAGGTAATAGTGCCCTTTTCTATAGCATCCAAGATGGGGTAAGCCGGCTGTTGCATGACATAGTTTTCTGCCAAGGCAGCCTGCCTGTGAGGATGAAAAATACCTGGAAATTCACTAGGAATCGACTCTCTTGTAGACCAGTCGCTTTCTTGCAAAGAGAGGAGTTGGGTGCCTTTCACAACAAAAACAGCGCATTTATGTTGCGGTGGGTTTGGTGCAGTTTGCATCGCTTTGATCAAGGTCTGAGGATTTTCTATGCAATTTTGCAGCTGGTCTCGATCAGAAAAAAAGACATGCTCTCTATAGGGCTCAAGGGTATAGAATTCGAGCGGAATATCATTAAGCTTATGTGGACTAGATCCATACAGCTCGTAAATATCTCCAGAAGCGTCGGTGTCCGGTTGTAGCACAGACGCTGCGGTATGTTTACACCCATTTGGCAGTAAGCTGTCTACTACTCTGCCAAACACCGTACGAATATGAAGTGGAGGGGTATAGACCAACAAGAGATGATTGGGTTTTACCTTTTTTTCCCCTTCAAGATGGCAAACTTGGTGTAATTTTAAGAGCAACCGAGACGATATACTTGCTATTTTAAGCGCTTTAGCAAGCGTTTCCAAAAGGGGAAATATTGCTTTCTCATAGAGATAAATGCCCTCTTTTAGGCGCAAAAAGGCTACAGTTCTTCCTTCGACCTTCTCAAGGATAAAGTCATCGCTTCCGTGCAGTCCTCCTAGAGCAAGCAGCGGCCGATTTTGCCTATCAGAGCGACCAAACATTCTCGATAAATACTGGGGGTCGCGAACTTTTCTTCTCTCATCATCGGCAAACAGCTTTCCAACAAACATATCGACATCAAAATAGGGCAGAAAGGCCTTCCCCAGCGTGTCAATAGCGATGAATTTTACAAGAACCTGTGCGCTCTTTAGGTGGCAAGACAGCTCTAGCTCTTCTGCTTTAGCGTCTATGCCCACTTGAGCCAGTGTGCTCTTTAAGTTAAACAGGATCTTGTCTTGTGGCAGGTCAAACCCAACAAATTTAGGGGAAATATTGTTAATACAAACCGTTGCTTTAACGGACATTTCTTCACGATGGTGTATTTTGGACACAACACCATCTGGCGTTACAAGATCATAATGCGTAAGAAAAAGGCTGTCTTCCATGGATCTTCCCTCAGTGTAACACAAAGGGAAAATTCCTTGAGAATTATTTTTTCTTCTTGGTAAAATCCGCTGTTTATGAGTCTCGATATTCTTCAACGTAGTTTTGCCACCCACAATGGAACCTTTCATGCCGACGATGTCGCGGCATGTGCGCTGCTGCTCACTTTTGATTGTATTGATAAAAAAAAAGTCGTGCGCACAAGAGAGAAAAAGGAAATACAGACTTGCGAATATGTCTGTGACGTGGGTGGTGTGTATAACGTCGAGGAAAAACGTTTTGATCATCACCAGCTTGAGTATCAAGGTGACTTGAGTAGCGCTGGTATGGTGCTCGATTATCTGCGCCTAAGTCAAAAAATAGATCAAAAACAGTATACCTACTTAGATCGACATTTGGTCCGCGGCATTGATCAAATCGATAATGGACTAGCGACTATGCCATATGGACACTGCTGTTTTTCTAGTTTAATTGCCTATTTTGTGCCGCCGCGCTATGACAGCAGTGATCTTGAAAAAGACAAAGCTTTTTTAGACGCTGTTGATTTTACCGTCGCCCTTATCCAGAGAATGCTAGCTAAAGAAGCGTACTTAAGAGAGTGCGCCCTTACGGTAAACGAAGTGATGAAAAAGTCAGGCAAACTCCTTATTTTTGTGAAAGCTTTACCCTGGATGGAAGCTTTTTTTGATAACGGGGGGGAGCAGCATCCAGGGCTGTTTGTCTTAATGCCTTCTGCGCAAGACAATTGGCATTTGCAGTGCATTCCTCCATCTTATGATGAAAGAATGAGTACAAGGCTTGCATTACCTAAAAAGTGGGCGGGTTTATCCGATCAGGATCTGCAGCAGGCTTCCGGTATTTCCGGAGCGATTTTTTGCCATAAGGGACAATTTTTTTCGGTATGGAAGACAAAAGAAGATGCATTAAAAGCTTTTGCAATGGCTTTAGAAGGAGGGGAAAATGACAATTTTTGAGCAGATCATCCAGGGGAAGGTACCAGCGGATAGAGTTTTTGAGGATGACAAAATTATTGTCATTAAAGACATACACCCACAGGCTCCTGTGCATTTATTGCTCATTCCCAAAAAGCCTGTGAAGAATTTGCAAGCTTTAGAGCCAGAGGATATATCGATCGTTGAAGCAATCGTACGGATTGCCCAACGCCTTGCTAAAGAATTTGGTATCGAAAAGGGGTACCGCTTAGTTACAAATAATGGAAAGAGCGCTGGACAAACGGTGTTCCACTTGCATTTCCATTTATTGGGAGGAGCACCTCTTGGCTGTTTGGCGTAAATGGGGATGGCTGTGCGCATGCGCTTTTTTTCCGTATGTTAATGCGGACGAATTAGCAGACATTAGAGCGCTCCGTATCATTGGCGATTTGCCAAAGGCGCTTGCGGTTTGCAATCAGGCAATACAAGAAAATCCTTTAGCGCGCCTTTTAGAAGAGAGGATTCTTTTATTGGCAGAAAGTGGGCGCCTTTATGAGGCTATCTTAGAGTGGAAACGCTTTGGAAAGGCGTCTGAGCACATGCTAAACGGGCTGTGTTGGAATATTTTAAAGCAAAGTATAGAGTCTCCGCATTTGCTGCAGCGCCAGTGGGCCCTGCTTGCGATAACAGAGACGAATGACGTTAGGGGCGTTTCTTTAATTCAAGAGCAGATGCATGCAACCAACGGAGATATCAGGGCCCTGGCAGTTGCTTGCAGTGCGCAGCTGAGCGATCAGCATTTGATCAATAGCCTTTACCCATTGTTGGAAGATGAGTCACCAAAGGTGCGCATGGAGTGCTTTGAAGTCATAAGGCGTCTTCAGCTGCGGCCGTTTGCTTCCAATTTAAAGAAAATTTTAGAAACGAAAAAGTTGCCTTATGATGAACACATGATGGTAGTTCGCGCACTGACAGCGCTCTATGATGATATTCGCTTAGAAGAGCTGCAAGACCTGGTCGCTTCCCCTCACCAAGGAATTCGTCAACTTGCCTTGTCTTTGATAGTAGAGCTAGATAAAACGTGTTTTTGTGAAAATTTTGCGTTTCTTGCTTTGGATGATTGCATTAACGTGCAAATCACGGCGCTGTACATGATAGGGCTGCTTGGTCAAGCAAGCGAATCGACCGCAGCTATCATTCAAAACTGTTTTTCTTCGTCTAATAAAGAGGTTGTGCTCATGGCCTGTTTTGCGGCAGACCGTTGTTGTCTTGACTGGGACAAAGAGATATTGGTAGGGTATTTGTCCCTAGAAGATATTGGACGGAAAACTGCAGCACTTTTGGGTACAATGCGGGAAGGAGCGGTAGCGCTTTTAACGGAGGGACTCTGCCATGCAGCAGATCCTTTTGTCAGACTTAACTGCGCTGTTTCTCTCTTAAAACAAAGAAGCCACGTTCCAAAGGCGCTTGATCAAGTAGTGCTTTTTTTAGAGGAGCAAACAGAACTTTTAATGGAGGCGGATTGGGTAGCACCTGTGATCGTGCCAACCGCTTTGCGGCACAATCGGTTTATAGCTGAGTATCCAAACGTTGTAGATGCGCATTTGCGTCTAAAACTCCTGCATTTATTGGCTATTTTCGAAGATAAGCGCGCTTTTGAGAAAGTGAAAAAAGTATTAAAGACCCCTTTAGCAGGCGTTGCTTACATGGCGTCTACGGTTTTGTTAGAGGAAGGAGGAGGGGAATTTCTCCCCTTAGTGCGCCAGTTGCTTTCCGATAAAGATCCGAAGCTGCGCTTGCAAGCAGCGCAGCTTTTAGCCTTTTTTCGAAAAGACAGTGAAGGGCTGCGTGTTTTGCACGAAGCGTTCACCGATCTTGACCGAAATAACAAAATAAATATTTTAATTGCCTTAGGAAAGTTAGCAGATCCCACGAGCATCCCTTTTTTGCTTTCGCATTTAGATGATCCCTTTCCTGCTATCCGGCTATTATCTGCACTTGCTTTGCTCCAATGTTTACACAGCTAAACAGCTGTCATTCCCTTAAGATGAAAATGCTGCGATCATAAAAGGAATTAGATTTCGCGCATATTTGCTTTGTTATACAAATAAACACTTATTGAATTTTAATTAAAATTTGCATATAATAGCGTTATTATTTTTAATTTTTTAGGTAAATTATGTCTACTATTTCTCAAGTAAATTATATACATGAAAATTCTATTGGATGCCAGCGGGATACTCTGCAGCGTCAATTAAGCCACCTCGATAGAAAGATTGCTAGAGAAGGAAAGTCTAAAATCAAGAGACTTGAAAAAGAGATGGGGAATATTAAAAAGAAAATAATAAAAAAAATATTTGATGTAAGTGCTGTTAGGAGATTTTCTTTCACATCTATTTCTATAGTTCTGATAGTCGCTGGTATTATTATGGCAACAACCGGGATGCTAAGCTTCGGGATAGTTCTCGGTGTAATTGGCTTAGTGTTTGGCTTGGTAGCTATGGCTTTTTGGTTCCATGACTATCGGCTGACTGCGCATCAATATCATCAACCTATTGATCCGCGAGCGGATCAAGGCGAGCTGTTGTCCGTGGTGGAAAAAATGGTTATCAAAAAGAATAAGCCTATGGATAGATTACATAATGCAAGATGCCGTATGATCGATAAAGAGCGAGCTCGTCTGGATAAAGCGGGTGGGGATTTGGCTTGTTTGGATGATAGAAAGGAAGTTCTTTGTTTGGAGCGAGCACATTCTTCTGTCCAAGTGAATTTGTTAAACCATCCATACACTAGGCCTTAAACACGACCTTAAGGATTTAACTGAGGGTTGGACTATTTCCGTAACGGTTTTTTAGTGTTGCTGGGACTTTCAATGCTATCTTGTACTAAGAAATAACTTCTGTTTTTCCTCTATTATTTTCTCTAAATTCTCAATCACTTTTTTCGCTGCAAGGTCCGGTAAGCATAAAAATAAGCGAAGGCATTTTTTATATCTGCACCCTGATGAAAAAATTGAAGTTTAATTAAAATTTTTATATAATAATATTGTTATTTTTTTAATTTTTTTAGGTAAATTATGTCTACTATTTCTCAATTAAATTATATACATGAAAATCCTGTTGGATGCAAGCGGGATACTCTACAGCGTCAATTAAGTCACCTCGATAGGAAGATTGCCAGACAAGGAAAGTCCAAAATCAAAAGACTTGAAAAAGAGATGGGGAATATTAAAAAGAAAATAATAAAAAAAATATTTTACCTAAATCATGATAGGAGATTTTATTTAGTATTTATTTCTATGCTTTTAATAGTTGGCAGTATTGTTTCCATTGCAGCAAGCGGACCGCTGGGCTTGAGCATAGCTTTGGGTGCACTCAGCCTGTTTTCGGCTCTTGCATTTGCGGGCGCTTTCTTTTGTGAATATCGCCTATCTCCACTTCAACAGCATAGACCTCTTGATGCGCGAGCGAGCCGAGACGAGCTGCTGTCTATGGTGGAAAAAATGGTTATCAAAAAGAATAAGCCTATGGTTAGATTATATATTTTAAGATGCTCTATAATCGATGAAGAGCTAGATCGTCTGGATAAAAAGAGTGGGAATTCGGCTTGTTTTCATCATAGAAAGCAGGTTCTTTGTTTGGAGCGAGCGCATTCTTCTACCCAAGTGACTTTGTTAAACCATCCATACACTAGGCCTTAAATACGGCCTTAAGGATTTTTAACTGAGGGCTGGAAACAGCGCCATTTCCAAAGAGGTAACGGCTTTTTTAGTATTGCTGAGGCTGTCAATGATCTCTTGTCTTGCCATATAGGGCCGCTTCCTTTGCCTTTGGATTGCAGTTGCGTCGGTCGGAAAAAACGCGTAGGGGCTCCCCCCTTTGCTTACGAAAGCTCTTTCTGAAGCTTCATGCAAATGAAAAGGCAAGGGAGGTCTTGGTCGTAGCATGACTAGTCGGACGTCCTCAGGCTTTTTAAGCAGGTGCAGATACTGCACGGATTTAATTGCAAAATAGGCTGCCCGTTCTTTTTCTTCATGCACTTTTCCTGCTAGCGCTTGGATATCACTTAGGTGTTTATCCTGTATCTGCTTTACTTGGCCTTTTTCTATGCTGAGAAATAACTCCTGTTTTTTCTCTATTGTTTTCTCTAAGTTCTCAATCACTTTTTTCGCTTCTAGTGCCATGGTCCGGTAGGCATGAAAATAGGCAAAGGCATTTTTCACATCGGTCATTTGGTCATTAGAGTATTTGTGTGTGATACCGCATGTAGTGATAGCAGACTGCATTTTCTCAGATGATAAAGAGGAGAATTTTTTTACATATTCGTGTGCTTTGGATGCGCTTGCCTTTGTCATTTCAAGCGTTTGCCTGCGTTTATTGATAGGGGCTATGACTTGCGAATAAAAAAGTGGCTCCAGAGGAGTGATCAGCAGAGTACTAACAGCTAACCCAGCAAAACCAAATTCCAAAGCTCCCAAGCTGACAATCACGGTAGCCGCTATGACAAATGCAGCGACAGCAGCGATCTTTGCGACTGAGTTTATAAAAATCTGTTTTTTACATTGCTTTAAGTTCCTTTCGGGATCTAAAAGCAAACTGCTTTGGTGGGGAAAAGAAGCGTTTGTGGATAACGTCTGTACGTTCATATTATGAGCGTCCTTCACTTAATTAAAGTGAAACAATAACAGAAAAATGATTTAAAAATCTATATAAAATTAATTTAAATAAATAATAGCGTCTTTTTTTATTTTTAAATAAATATTGGCCAGTCCGTTAGATCTGTGTAAAGACAAGCCCCCTTGTATTTGCAAGTCTTCTATTAATGTAGTTTTTGAAGATAGTATAGTTTCTGCAGGGAGCGCATTGTAAAGATAAATCACAATTGCTGTTAGTCCCTTTGAGATGAGAGCATCTGAATACGCAGAAAAGGTAAGAAGGCCTTCGTGTGTTTGCTCAGTGCGCAAGTACAATAGACTTTGGCATCCAGGAACTTGGTAGCGCGCCTCTCTATGCTCGAGCTCCAGTAGAGGGAGGCGTTTGCCAAAGGAGAGAATTTTTTGGTATTTTTCCTGGTCTGATTCGCTCTCTTGGAAATGTTTTTTTATGTATTGCTGACGCTGTTGTAGTAGCTTTTCCATAATATGTTACCCTTGGTTGCCAAGGGTAACATATTTCCATTAAGTGTTGTATTTTTCTTGTTGACTTGTAGAAAAAAAGGCTTAGCATGTCTAGTGTTTAAACTGATTGTGACGGATGGATGTCTAAAGAAGATACTATTAGGTTAGAGGGGGAAGTGGACGAGCTTTTGCCTAACATGAGCTTTCGAGTCAAACTGGAAAATGGGATGGAAGTGCTGGCGCATCTTTGCGGAAAAATGCGTATGCGCAACATACGTGTGCTTGTTGGTGACAAGGTAACTGTGGAAATGTCTCCCTATGATTTGACGAAAGCTCGTATTGTTTATAGACATCGATAAAAAATTAGCAGGGTGGCTTTTTTTGCTGCTGATAGTTGCTTTTTTTTTGTCAGGCAGCTAAGCTTGACTGCATCTTGGTAGTATTTGGCCTCAGTAGGCGCAGCACGAGCCCAGATAGCTCAGAGGTAGAGCACTTGCATGGTAAGCAAGCGGTCGTAGGTTCAATTCCTATTCTGGGCAGAAAAGAAAAAAAAATTTAGACAGAATTGGGATCTAAATCGGAGGGACCTAAAACAATGGCTAAAGAATCGTTTCAAAGGAATAAGCCGCACGTTAATATCGGAACCATTGGTCACGTTGATCATGGAAAAACTACTTTAACCGCTGCAATCACGCAATATCTGGCTAAAAAAGGGCATGCCAAGTTTCGTGATTATTCGTCAATTGACAATAGCCCAGAAGAAAAAGCTCGTGGGATTACTATCAATTCCAGTCACGTAGAGTATGAAACAGAAGCAAGACATTATGCGCATGTAGACTGCCCAGGACACGCTGACTATGTAAAGAACATGGTAACGGGAGCGGCTCAGATGGATGGTGCGATCCTTGTTGTTGGTGCGACAGATGGTCCTATGCCTCAGACAAAAGAGCATGTGCTTTTAGCTAGGCAGGTCGGTGTTCCTTCGATCGTTGTCTTTCTCAACAAGATGGATCAGATTGACAAGGGAGATGAAGAGCTCGTTGATTTGGTGGAAATGGAAATTGCAGAGATGTTAGAAGCGCAAGGGTATCATGACTGCCCTATCATCCGTGGATCTGCTTTGAAAAGCTTGGAAGGAGATGCCAAGTATGAAGAGAAGATGCAAGAGCTGGTAGATGCTATTGATCAAAAAATCCCTACTCCAACAAGAGAAGTGGATAAGCCGTTTTTGATGCCCATCGAGGACGTTTTTTCGATATCTGGAAGAGGGACTGTTGCAACTGGCCGTGTAGAAAAGGGCGTTATCCGCATCAATGACAAGGTGGAGATCGTTGGTTTAAGAAAGACGAGGGAAAGTGTAGCAACAGGCCTTGAGATGTTTAACAAGCTTCTAGATGAAGCACGGGCCGGAGAAAACGTGGGTGTTTTATTGCGCGGTATCAACAAAAGCGACATTGAAAGAGGAATGGTGCTAGCGGCTCCTAAGACATGTACTCCTCATACAAAATTTAAAGGCACCGTTTATATCTTGAAGAAGGAAGAAGGAGGGCGTCACAAACCTTTCTTTACGGGATATAGACCTCAGTTCTTTTTTAGGACAACAGATGTTACCGGTACCGTTACCCTTCCAGAAGGAACAGAGATGGTGATGCCTGGAGATAATATAGAGTTGACTGGGGAGTTAATTAGTCCCGTGGCTATGGAAGAAGGTATGCGCTTTGCCATCCGTGAAGGTGGGCGTACCATTGGAGCTGGAACTGTTACCGCAATTATTGAGTAGGTGAAGAAAGTCCACCGAATACAACTTTGGTGGATTTTTTTTTGGGTGTGTAGCTCAGCTGGCTAGAGCAGCGATCTCCAAAGTCGCATGTCGGGGGTTCGAATCCCTCCGCACTCGCAAGTAATTTATTGTATAGATGGTTGTGGCGATTGTCCGTGACGGTGGTCTGTAACAGTGGTCTGTAACAAGGAATGTTAGTTAGATGGCAATAGCATCGCAAAGAGTTGTAATGAGAGGAAAAGAGAGACGCGTGTCCTTTTTTAGAGAATGTAAAGAAGAGCTTAGGCGTGTGAGTTGGACATCCAAAAAAGAGTTGGTTTTGAACACAAAGATTGTTGTGAGCTCTGTTTTTTCCTTAGGGATTGGTATTTATGTTGTTGATCTGGTCGTGCGTACCGCGCTTTCTGGGTTGGCTTACATTTTTGGAGCTTTTGGATAATGGGTAAATGGTACGTCATTCAGGTTATGTCGGGGCAAGAAAAGAAAGTAAAGAAAGCGATTGACGAAAGCACTTTCCCTCAAGAGATTGAAGGACTGATTGAAGAAGTGCTTGTCCCTATAGAAAATGTTTCTGAAGTAAAAAAAGGACAGCAAAAAATCTCCGAGAAACGTTTGTGGCCAGGGTATGCTTTTGTAAGAATGACTTTTACTCCTGAAGTTTGGCAGTTCATAAAGGGCATCAACGGTGTTATCGATTTTATCGGAGGTGGAAAGCCTGTTCCGTTATCTGACCAGGAAGTGGAAGAGATTCTCGACGACTTAAAGAAGCGCAGTGGCTCTGTCGTGCAGAAACACCAATTTGAAGTGGGTGATCAAGTGAAAATTGTCGATGGGGTTTTTGTGAATTTCCCAGGAAATGTCCTTGAGGTCAATCACGAGAAAGGGCGGCTGAGTGTGATGGTAGCTATTTTTGGCCGGGAAACGCGTGTAGATGACTTGGAGTTTTGGCAAGTGGAACAACTTCCTCATGGAGCAGAAATCGAATAGTCGTATTTATTTTTAAGGTAGAAACATGGCGAAAAAAAAGAAATTAGAAAAAGTTTTAAAGCTTCAGATCCCTGCGGGAAAAGCAAACCCTGCTCCTCCTATTGGTCCCGCTCTTGGGTCCGCTGGCCTAAATATCATGGGATTTTGTAAGGAATTTAATGCTAAGACGCAAGAGGCTGCAGGGGATATTTTGCCAGTCGTTATCAATGTATATTCGGATAAAACCTATTCGTTTATTACGAAAAAACCCCCGGTTCCCCAGCTAATTTTAAAAGCCTTAGGCTTGAAAAAAGGCTCGGGTGTGCCTAATCGTGATAAGGTGGGAAAGCTCACGCGGGCCCAGGTACGAGAGATCGTAAAAGTGAAGATGCCGGATTTGCGTGTGCGTTCAGAGCAGGCGGCTATGCTGATTGTGGAAGGAACAGCGCGGTCTATGGGAATAGATGTTATCGAGGAAGGAGGGAAATAAAAGTGGTTAAGCGAAGTAAGCGTTATCAAACAGCCGTTAAGGATATAGATTTAGAAAAGGCGTATGATTTAACTGAAGCGATCCAGATATTGAAAAATGCGCCTCCGGCTAAGTTCGATGAATCTGTAGAGATTGCTTTGAAGACGGGCATTGATCCGAAGCAGTCCGACCAACAGGTTAGGGGAACGGTAATACTACCACACGGCACCGGAAAAGAGGTGCGTATCGTGGTCTTAGCAAAAGCGGAAAAAGCAAAGGAAGCTATCGAAGCGGGGTGCTTTGAAGCTGGAAGTGATGAGCTCGTTGAGAAAATCAAGGGCGGATGGATCGACTTTGATGTCGTTGTTGCGACTCCCGATATGATGCGTGAAGTAGGAAGATTGGGAAAAATTTTGGGGCCGCGTGGTTTAATGCCTACACCAAAAGCCGGAACGGTAACCCCTGATGTGGCGAAGGCTATCGCAGACCTTAAAGAAGGTAGAATAGAGTTTAGGACGGATAAGGGCGCCGCAATTAATAATATGATCGGAAAAATTTCATTTAAGGCTGAACATATCGCGGAAAATGTTATCGCACTATTGCAGGCCATTGTGCGTAGCAAGCCTTTGTCAGCAAAGGGGCAGTATCTTCAATCTTGCACTATTTCTACGACGATGGGGATAGGGTTAAAAGTAAGCACGGGCTCAATGGGTTTATAATTTTATTTTAAGTTAAGGGAAGCGGAAATGAGACAGGAAAAGCAACTACTTTTAGATGAAATGGCTGAGAAAATTGCCGATGCGGAAAGTATGGTTTTTATGAGTTATAATTGTTTGACTCCAAATAGTGCTGCTTCTTTAAGAGATGCAATTGCCAAGGCAGGATCGGATTTTTCTGTTGTGCGTAAACGTGTTTTTTTAAAGGCGCTGCAAGAGGCTAAGATAGATGTGGATAGCAAACAGCTCCAAGGGCATATTGCTGTTCTTTTTTCCGGGGAAGATGTGGTCGAATCGACAAAGGCTATTTTTAATTTTTCTGACGATAATCCTGATGTTTTGACCGTTTTAGGAGGGCATTTTGAGGGAAAGGCATGCACCTTTAGCGATGTGAAGATGCTCTCTGAGCTTCCAGGTAAACAAGAGATGCGTGCGCAGCTTTTAGGAGTGCTAGAAGCTCCGATGGGAGAGACGTTGGGCACAGTAGAGGCTTTATTGACAAGTGTAATACATTGTTTGGAAAATAAGTCGATGCAAGAAGAGTAATTTATTTTATAACATTTAGCGAGGGATAAGAACCGTGGAAGAAAAAATACAAGCGCTCGTGGAAGAGTTAAGTAGTTTGACTGTCTTGGATATGTCTAAACTGAAAAAGGCTTTAGAAGAAAAATGGGATGTCAAGGCAGCAGCAGCTCCTATGATGATGGCGGCTCCAGCAGTAGCAGGTGACTCCGAAGCCGCAGAGTCGACAGAGTTTGATGTGATTTTAGAAGGGTTTCCTGCGGACAAAAAGATTGGCATTATTAAAGTCGTTCGTGAAGTCACCGGCCTTGGTTTGAAAGAGGCAAAAGAGCTAGTGGAATCGGCGCCAAAGCCTGTGAAAGAAGCGGCAGCTAAATCGGAAGCAGAGGAAATACAGAAGAAATTTACAGATTCTGGTGCTAAGGTAACTTTAAAAGGCGTTTAAATGTTATTTTGTGTAACATTCAATTGAAGCAGATACTGACATCTAAGAAATTAGCTTGTCCAGTATCTGTTTTTGTGCACGCTCAGGCTTGTTTTGCCTAAAAGTAGAGTTTCTTTTCCAGAAAAAAAAGTACGGCAAGTACGGTTTTGACTTTGAAGTAAAGTCTTTTTATAGAGATGGGGAGCCATATATACATGCTTAAACAACCACCGAAGAGGGTGAGTTTTCAAGAGAAAGAGGGGATTGTCGATCTACCTAATCTTGTTGAAATTCAATTAAAGTCTTATAAACAGTTTATTCAGGCAGACCAGTTGCCAAATGAAAGAGAGGATGCGGGGCTTGAAGAAGTTTTTCGTGAAATTTTTCCTATTAAATCTTTCGATGAAAAAACCATTTTAGAGTATTTGTCTTACCATTTGGGTGTGCCAAGGTACACGCCTGAAGAGTGTATTCGTCGTGGGATTTCTTACAATGTCACGCTGCGCGTAAAATTTCGTTTGACCGACGAGACAGGGATTAAAGAGGAAGAAGTCTATATGGGGACCATTCCGGTGATGACTGTGCATGGCACCTTTGTTATTAACGGGGCAGAAAGGGTTATCGTTTCACAACTGCATAGGTCTCCTGGTATCGCTTACGAACAAGATCGCCATCCTAAAGGGTTTACCCTTTATTCTTTTCGCATGATTCCTTACAGAGGCAGTTGGTTAGAAGCTTCTTTTGACATTAACGATCTTATTTATATCTACGTAGACCGAAAAAAGAGGCGACGTAAAGTTTTGGCCACCTCTTTTATTCGTACGCTTGGCTACTCATCCGATGCAGATATCATAGAAGAATTTTTTGATACTCAGCGAGTAAAAATTCGTTCAGAGAAAGATTTTTCTAAGCTAGTAGGAAAAATACTGGCTGAGGACATCGTGGACGAAGAGTCTGGGATTATATTTGGCAAGGCCTCTGAAAAGTTGACAACTGCCATGCTAAAAAGGATGAAAGATTCTGGCATCACCGCTTGTCGTGTTGCAGATAATGCGGATGAGACACATCCCATCATTAAAATGCTAGCTAAGGATCCAACCAATTCTTATGAGTCTGCCCTGAAAGATTTTTATAGAAAGATTCGCCCCGGAGAGCCGGCGACCCTTTCGAATGCACGTTCGCTAATGATGCGACTCTTTTTTGACCCCAAAAGGTACAATCTAGGTAAGGTTGGTCGGTATAAACTCAACCGCAAGCTGGGGCTTTCTACACAAGAGGAAGATCTGTCTCAAGTAACGCTGAACAAAGACGATATTATTGCCGCGCTGAAATACCTTATCCGCCTTAAACTCGGAGATGAGGAAGCGGCTATCGACGACATTGATCATTTGGGCAATCGCCGTGTGCGCTGCGTTGGCGAGCTGATTCAAAATCAGTGCCGTATTGGCCTTGCTCGAATGGAAAAAATTGTCAAAGAAAGGATGAACCTTTTCGACTTTTCTTCCGATACATTGACGCCGGGGAAGCTGATTTCTGCAAAAGGAATAGCTGGAGTATTAAAAGATTTTTTTGGTAGATCGCAGCTCTCTCAATTTATGGATCAAACAAATCCTATAGCAGAGCTAACGCATAAAAGAAGGCTATCTTCTTTAGGGCCTGGTGGTTTAAATAGAGAGCGTGCCGGTTTTGAGGTGCGGGATGTGCACACAAGCCATTATGGGCGTATTTGTCCGATTGAGACGCCTGAAGGGCCAAATATTGGCTTAATTACTTCTCTCTCTTCTTATGCTAAAATCAATGAGTTTGGTTTTATCGAGACACCTTATCGCATTGTACGCGACGGTGTGGTAACAGGGGAAATTGAGTACATGACAGCAGATTTGGAAGAAAGATCTGTTGTTGCTCAGGCTTCTGCTCCTCTTGACGAGCATAACATGTTTGCAGAAAAAATATGTTGGGCTCGTTATAAAGGAGAATCTTTGAAAATTGAGAGCGATCGAGTCACACACATGGATGTCTCTTCCAAACAGCTTGTCTCTATCGTAACCGGCCTTATTCCTTTTCTAGAGCACGATGATGCTAACCGTGCGCTTATGGGCTCAAATATGCAACGACAAGCAGTGCCTTTACTGGAAACCGATGCTCCTATCGTTGGTACGGGTCTAGAAAAGAGGGCAGCAAAAGACTCTGGAGCTGTTGTAACGGCTGAAGAGGACGGAACAGTGGAGTACGTAGACGGCTTTGAGATTGTGGTTGCTTTAAAAGCAAACCCTCTAGAAAAGAAGACGTACCGTTTAAGAAAGTTTTTACGCTCTAATTCTGGCACTTGTATTAATCAAACGCCGCTTTGTAATGTAGGAGATGAAATACGAGCTGGAGACGTTATTGCGGATGGACCTGCTGTGGACAAAGGGGAGATAGCACTTGGCAAGAACGTGCTTGTAGCCTTCATGCCATGGTGTGGTTATAACTACGAAGACGCGATTATTATTTCCGAAAAACTGATCCGCAGAGATTACTATACGTCGATTTATTTGGAGGAGTTTGAGCTTACGGCTCGCGATACCAAGCTTGGACGTGAGGAGATTACAAGAGATATTCCGAATGCTCCTGAAGAAGCCCTTGTGAATCTTGGCGATGATGGAATTGTGCGCATTGGCGCAGAAGTGAAGCCTGGGGATATTTTAGTGGGAAAAATTACTCCTAAATCAGAAACAGAGCTTTCGCCTGAAGAAAGGCTGCTGCGGGCGATTTTTGGTGAAAAGGCGGCTGACGTAAAGGATGCTTCGTTGGTTGTTCCTCCAGGCACTGAGGGAGTGGTTATGGGCGTCGAAGTATTTAGTCGACGAGACCGTTTTCCAAAAACGTCAGATGATGAGGTCGAAGAGGCCACTCGCTTAAAGGGTATCCATAAGGAATATAAGCAAAAGGAGGAAGAAATCCTTTTGCAGTTTCATGAGCGATTAGGCGCTCTTTTGCTAAATGAAGAAGCGCCAGCTCCCATCATGCACCGTATTACTGGAGAGGTATTGATAAAGGAAGGGCAAAACATCACTCAAGAGGCAATTGAGCTTCTTGAAGGGGAAGACCCTGAAGCTTTGATCATTCCGGATCACGAAATCTATTATTCGTTGAAGGAAATTTTACTTTCCCATTCTGCTATAGTCCAGAAGCTGAATATGGAACATAAATCGGAAATTGAATACCTACGAAAAGGAGATGCAGAGCTTGATCCTGGCGTAATTAGACAGGTAAAAGTGTACATAGCTACAAAGCGTAAACTCCAAGTTGGGGATAAGATGGCAGGGCGCCATGGTAACAAGGGGGTTGTATCTAACATTGTACCTGAGGCCGATATGCCTTATCTCGCAAACGGGGAAACAGTGGAAATTATTCTTAATCCGCTTGGTGTGCCCTCCCGAATGAACATGGGTCAGCTATTGGAAACACACCTTGGCTATGCGGCAAGGCAGGCGGGAATCTATGTGAAGAGCCCTGTGTTTGAAGGATTTCCAGAAGAGCAAATTTGGGAAATTATGCAACAGCATGGGCTTCCGAGCGGAGGTAAAATGCACCTTTATGATGGCAGGACAGGAGAGAGGTTTGATAACCATGTGGTGGTAGGGTATATCTATATGCTTAAGTTGTCTCACCTTGTTGCTGATAAAATTCATGCTCGTGCTATTGGCCCTTACTCTTTAGTTACCCAACAGCCTCTTGGAGGAAAAGCGCAAAGGGGTGGGCAACGTTTTGGAGAGATGGAAGTATGGGCTTTGGAGGCATATGGAGCAGCGCACCTATTGCAGGAGATGTTAACGGTGAAATCCGATGATGTGCCAGGTAGGACAGCGATATATGAGTCCATTGTAAAAGGCGATAATACTTTAAAAGCTGGTGTTCCAGAATCGTTTAATGTGCTTGTTAAAGAGATGCAAGGACTTGGTTTAGATGTGCGAGCAGAAGTTGCACAATCAGATGAAAATACACTGCCAACTTCATGATCTTGAGCTTTTAGCAACTTTGGGCTCCTCAATCCTGAGCACGCAAACGCTTTAGGAGATGAGGAAGTCAAGCTCGGGTTTATAGGTGTTTTTAAGTTTTAAGAAAAGGATTTTTTAAGGTGGAAGAAGAATTTAAGGGCTCTGAATTTGACCAGCTAACAATAAAAATTGCTTCTAACAAAGTGATTAGAGACGACTGGTCAAGGGGAGAAGTTAAGAAACCTGAAACGATTAATTATCGCACATTCAAACCTGAGAAAGGGGGGCTATTTTGTGAAAAAATATTTGGCCCTACACGCGACTGGGAGTGCGCTTGCGGCAAGTACAAAAAAATTAAACATAAAGGTATTATTTGCGACCGGTGCGGTGTAGAGGTTACCTTATCTAAAGTTCGTCGCCAGAGGATGGCTCACATTGATCTTGCTGTTCCCATAGTACACATATGGTTTTTCAAGACGCAGCCTTCTCGTATTGGAAACGTCCTCGGCATGTCTATCGCTGATTTAGAGCGGATCATTTATTACGAAGAGTATGTGGTGGTAGACACTGGTCGCTCTTCTCTAGAGCCCAAGCAGTTATTGACAGACGCTGAGTATCGCGAAGCCCAGGAAAAGTGGGGCACTGAATCCTTTACAGCCATGATGGGAGGAGAAGCGATTGCAGCATTGCTGGAGAAAGAAGATTTGCAAGCAAATGTTGTAGAATTGAAAGAAAAGCTCCGTCGCACGCGTTCTATGCAAGCGCGGATGAAACTTGCGAAGCGTTTGAAGATAATGGAAGGTTTTGCAAACTCTACAAACCTTCCCGCTTGGATGGTAATGTCTTGTGTTCCTATTATTCCTCCAGAGCTGCGACCCCTTGTTCCTTTAGATGGAGGGCGCTTCGCGACTTCTGACCTAAACGACTTATACCGACGTGTAATCAATCGAAATAACCGTTTGAAAGCCATTTTAAAGCTAAAGACTCCTGAGGTCATCATTCGTAACGAAAAGCGGATGCTTCAAGAAGCGGTGGACGCCTTATTTGATAATGGGCGTCATGGTCATCCCGTAATGGGAGCTGGGAATCGGCCCTTAAAAGCCTTGTCGGAAATGTTAAAAGGAAAAACGGGACGCTTTCGTCAAAACCTATTAGGTAAGCGGGTTGACTATTCGGGTCGCTCTGTGATCATTGTCGGGCCGGAGCTCAAGTTCAACCAATGTGGACTACCCAAAAAAATGGCGTTGGATCTTTTTGAGCCATTTATTGTGAAACGGTTAAAAGATCGCGGCTACGTCTACACCATCCGTTCGGCAAAAAAGATGATTCAGCGAGAGGAGCCAGAAGTTTGGGATGTGTTGGAAGAAATTATTCAAGGACACCCGGTATTGCTAAACCGCGCGCCTACTCTGCATCGACTGGGCATTCAGGCTTTCGAACCGATCCTGATAGAAGGGAAAGCGATTCGAGTGCATCCTCTTGTTTGTAGCGCGTTTAACGCGGACTTTGACGGGGACCAGATGGCGGTACATATCCCTCTCTCTGTGGAAGCGCAAATTGAAGCAAAATTATTGATGATGGCTCCTGACAATATTTTCCTCCCTTCCTCGGGAAAGCCGTCAGCGGTCCCATCCCAGGATATTTTGCTTGGTCTTTATTATCTCATGCACGACCCTGTACCCAAGTCGGATAAAAAACCGATGGTTTTTGGATCCATGGAGGAAGTGATACTTGCCATGCAGGCTGGGGGAAGTTATAACTGGAAAGGCGCTCAAGAAGGAGAGAGAATAGACGACTTGGGAAGGGGGCTCCCAGTGCACCAACCGATTAAGTTGCGTCTTCCTTCTGGCATGGTTGAAACAACTCCAGGACGCGTTCTTTTTAACACCATTGTTCCAAAAGAGCTTGGCTTTCAAAACTATGCGCTTCGTAAGAAGAAGATGAGTGAACTTGTGTTAGAAGTATACAAAAAAGTGGGGCTAGAAACCTGCATTCGTTTTTTGGATGATCTGAAATCTCTTGGATTTGCTCAAGCGACTAAGGCGGCTCTTTCGATCGGTATTGTCGACATTTGTATCCCAGAAGACAAACATGAGATTTTGGACGATACGTACCGTCGCATAGAGACAGTAGTCCAACAGTATACAGACGGTATTATCACTGAGGGAGAGCGGCATTCCAAAATTATTAGCATTTGGACGGATGTAACGGAAAAAATATCGGAAACGCTATTTACCCTTCTTATGAAAACCAAAGGGGACGGAGAGCTCAATCCGCTGTACTTAATGATGGACTCAGGTGCGCGGGGCAATAAATCGCAGGTGAAGCAGCTTGGAGCCCTTAGAGGATTAATGGCAAAACCTTCGGGAGAAATTTTAGAATCCCCCATTACCTCTAACTTTAGAGAAGGTTTGAGTGTTTTGGAGTACTTTATCTCCTCCCATGGAGCACGAAAAGGGCTTGCTGATACTGCCTTGAAAACTGCTGACTCGGGGTATTTAACGCGTCGCTTAGTTGACGTTGCACAAGATTTGTTAGTAGTAGAGAAAGACTGTGGCACTTTTAATGGTATTGAGGTTTCAGCGATTAAGCAAGGGCAAGAGGAATTGCTGCCTTTGAGAGACCGCATTTATGGGCGGGCCGTGAGCGACGACATCTACCAACCAGGAGATCGCACAAAGCTTCTTGCGCGGTCGGGTGATATCTTGCGACTAGACCAAGCAGAAGCCATTGATGATGCGGGCATTGAGGTTGTGCGTATTCGTTCTCCGTTGACCTGTGAAGCGTCTCGTGGAGTCTGCGCGTGTTGCTATGGGATTAATTTAGCAAATGGGCGTCCTGTGGCACAGGGAGAGGCAGTAGGGATTATTGCAGCGCAGTCGATTGGTGAGCCTGGAACACAGCTTACGATGCGAACCTTCCACTTAGGGGGAATTGCATCTGCCCACACTAGCCCAGAACTTATGGCCGAGACAGAAGGTGTCTTAGTGTATTCCGATCTTAGAACAGTGAAAAATGAAGCGGGTATTTGGCTGGCTTTGAATAAGAATGGTTTTCTTCACGTCGTAAGGGAGGAAGGCCGCTCTTTGGAAGAGTCTAAGAAGCTTCTCAGTACAAAATCTATCGAACCTTTACAAACCTTTCCTATTGAGGTTGGAACAAAAATCTTCTTAGAAGATGGTGCTAAAGTAAGGCTGGGACAGAAGATAGGAGAGTGGGAGCAACACAATATTCCCATCATTTGTGAGCGTCCAGGGTACGTAAAATATGAAGATCTCGTCGAGGGGATTTCTACCTATAAAGAGATTAACAAACAAACAGGTCAAGCAGAACTTGTAGTCAAGCAGCACCGTGGCGAACTTCATCCACAGATTGTGATTTATGCAGATGCAGATTGCCTTGAATTGGTTGGTACTTATGCGATTCCATCTGGTGCTTTAATCTCTGTAAGTGAGGGAGATAGTGTTCGATCGGGTGATATGCTCGCGCGTTTGCCGAGAGGAGCAATTAAAACCAAAGATATTACTGGTGGATTACCGCGAGTTGCTGAGCTGTTCGAGGCACGCAAGCCGCGTGATGCTGCTGAAATTGCAAAGATTGATGGAGTCATTGATTTCCGTGGAGTGCAGAAGAGCAAACGGATTGTGGTTGTGCACGACGAAGATACAGGGATTGAGGAGGAGCACTTTATTCCTCTTACCAAACACTTGATTGTGCAAAAAGGGGACAGCGTTCTGAAAGGGCAGCAGCTGACAGATGGCTTGGTAGTGCCGCAGGAAATTTTAGAAGTCTGCGGGGTGCGGGAGCTACAAAAGTATTTGGTCAGTCAGGTGCAGGAAGTATACCGTTTGCAAGGGGTAGACATTAATGATAAGCATATCGAAATTATTGTAAGGCAGATGTTACAAAAAGTTCGGATCACCGATCCTGGAGATACGATATTTTTGTACGGAGAGAACATCGATAAAAAGACTTTTCATGTGCAAAATGCTTCTGTGATTGGTGAAGGAGGAAAGCCAGCGCAAGCAACCCCTATTTTGCTTGGCATTACGAAAGCGTCTTTGGGAACAGAGTCGTTTGTATCTGCTGCGTCTTTCCAAGAGACAACGCGTGTCTTAGCAGATGCTGCTTGCGAAGCCAAGGTAGACTATTTACTAGATTTCAAGTCTAATCTCATTATGGGTCATATGATTCCCGGGGGTACTGGGTTTATAGACTACAAAAAACGGATTAATAAGTTAGAAGAGGCTGATGCAGAAGATGTGCTTGACTTTGTATTCGCAAGCTAACTTATCTATGTGCGGGGAAGGAAAAAAAAAGTCTTTCCCTTTTTCCGTAAGGCGGCAGGGCGGGGAGAATCCGCCTTTATGAACACGCTCTTGGTGAGTGGATGCGGATAAAGCTTCTGGGCATGGTCTTTTTACTCGCTCTGTTGTGGAGTCCGACGTTTTTAATGGTGCGGATTGGCCTGGACGTTATGTCTCCGATAACATTGACCTTGCTTCGTTGTTTTATTGGTGGCAGCATTTTATTTGTTATCATGTGTTTATTTAATCGCGGCCGTATCCTGACTTTATTTAGAGAATGGAAAAGGCTTGCTATTGGAGGACTGCTTCTGAATGCATTTCCTTTCTATTTCTGTGCCTATGGAGAGCAGTTTGTCGATAGCTCTACTGCTGGCATAGTGGAGGCCACCACCCCCATATTTGTTTTGATTCTTTCTCTTTTGTTCATACGGTCCTACGCAAAAAAAATTCACCTAAACTCTATCATTGGCCTTGCTTTAGGCTTTGCCGGCGTCTTAATCATCTTTTTGCCCGACTTTGCGTTTAAGCAAAATATAGGGCTGCTTGCTTTAGTTGGGATGGCTATATCTTTTGCAGGGGGATTTATTTTTGGGGAAAGAAAACTCAAGCATTTGCCTGCAGTAGAAGCCGTTGGTCTGCAGATGCTATTCGGAGCGTTAATTATCTTACCTTTTTGGTATTTTATGCCGTCTCGTCCACTGTCTGCTTTTGCTGCAAAAACATGGCTTGTGTTGTCTGTTTTGAGCGTATTTGGCACATGTGGGGGATGGGTGCTGTATTTTCATATTGTCAGAAAAACTTCTGCAGCTTACGTTTCTCTGGCAACGCTTATTTGTCCTGTAATGACTGTAGGTTGGGGATATCTCATTTTAAGCGAGCCCATTACCTGGTATAAAATCATTGGTGGATCGTTAACCTGCGTTAGTATTTTATTTGTTGGAGGCCTATTTCAAAAAAAACAAGATCAGGCAGCAGGAGATGGGGTTTTTGCAGTAAAAAAAGACAGCCAAGGGAAAGAAATGTAAATGCTAAAGCAGACAGAGTCATGCTAAGCCATATTCAACTCGCGCATTTTTTGTGGAGGTCTTATCTCAGGCGCGGGGATTATGTGATTGATGCCACATGTGGAAACGGTCGCGATGCTAAGGTATTAGCAGAATGTGTGCTTTCAAAAACACAAGGTCGGCTAATTTGTATGGACATACAGCATACTGCCATTGAAAACACAAGAAAATTATTCCGCCTTTATCTTGATCGTGAAATACAAAAAAGAATTATCTATAAGATGCACTCCCATGAACACATCGATACACTTCCCATCCATCCCCGTTTGATAGTCTATAATTTGGGTTATTTGCCAAAAGGGGACAAATCTATTACCACTGCAGCGAAAACCACTTTGCCAAGCCTCCATAAAGGGTTGAGTATGTTAGCGCCATTGGGTGTATTAAGCGTGATGTGTTATCCAGGTCACGATGCCGGATATCATGAGCAGCAGAGCGTTCTATGCTGGGCGCAGAATTTAAATAAAAAGGATTATCGGGTGGTTCATCACGCCACTTTGAATTCTCCTCTGGCTCCTTCGCTTCTTATCATACAGCCCCAGTGAAATAATAAATAAATTATTAATATTTTTATATTAAATCAAAATTGGTACAATTCTATTAAGTTAATAATAAGTTCTTAGATTTTAAAATAATAAAAATATTTTTATATAAGGATAGTTATGACAAAAATATACGCTGTTTCGTCAGCGCTGGCTTCGGTGGCAGATATAGATGCGCTCTTTAACCAAGCAAGCTCTATAGAAGTCACATCCATAAAGTGTTTGCATGAGGCGTTAAGTCTAGTGCGGGAATTAGAAAAAAAGGTTACCCTATTTATCGATAAGGATGTGCCCGGATTACATGACTTAAAGGCGAGCTTAAGAAAAAAATATTTTTCCATTCAAAAAAGAGTGTCTCAGATAAAGACAGATTTCATAATTGATAGGCTGGTTGAAGTCGCCAGGAGATTGCACGACGAGACGCCTAACCTTACAGGCAAAGTTGGCATTATACGCGAGCAAATAAACCATATTTTAAAAATGCAAGGGCTTTCTTCGGAAAATTGGCAGTTTTTACAGCTCATTAACTCTTTAATCAATCGGCTGACGCGACAATCTCACAAGCACCGCTCGATTTTAGTAGGAAAGGAAGAGGTAGATATTTTGATAGAAGCCGCTATCAGGATCGAAAAGGGAGAAGCGGGATTAAATGGGCTACCTCAACATCTGCGCGAGGCGGTTTTAGAATACTGCCAGCGGCAAAACAGCCAGCAGCAAACCTTTTGCGATTTTCTCTACCCAGTCCCCCTGCTAATAGAAGCGCTGCTCTTTTTAATGAAAAAAGGGGCATTAGGGCAAGGGGAGCATCCTCAGCTTAGCGGCAGTGAAGTGCTAAAGGACTTAAACTGTAGCCTTGGCTAGAGGGGTTTCAGAGGGAAAATGCTGTGGTTTACTGGGTTGCCAGCAATTCCCGCTAGCCAATTTTCTCCTATGAGCTAAAATGTTTCTTTCGTAAGCGAAAAACGTGGACGTCAAGGCGTCTGGAGAAAATAGCAGATGAACATCCACAGATGTTTGCACACTGGAGGCAAGGGATGAGGGGCGCGTTTGCCTGATGGGAGCGGTATGAATTGAGAGGCTTACGTACCGCTGCGAGAAGCTAGCGGGGAAGTGCCGCTGGCTTACTCACCATGAGACGTTTAACACACTGAAGCAATTGGGATACAATTTTAAGCACAATTATTGGCCATGGCAAAAAATATCTATCGACGGCGCTGTGCCTTCTAACGATGCTTGCATTTTTAATAGACCAGACACAGGGGATTGCTTGCAGTCTATTTCAGGCTGTGAAAAAACGAACGCGTGCCAACTGGGAACCTATGGGAAACTCTCAGGGCAGTGTTCCAACGGATACGGGTTGCCTCGTGAGAGTGGCTCTATCGACTCATGGCACAAGACGGGTTTGTGAATAGTTCGCGACCAAGTTGCCATGCTCGATAGTGTTCAATTGATGTGCGTTTTGCTTTTCAAAGTTTTTTAGACCTCCGAAGACCTCGATTGGGGTTAGGGCACAGTTTTTTCACACTATAACCATCTCATGGTGGGGATATTAAAAAAGTGGACGTGGACGTAGAATTGGTGGCGGGAGGATTGGCAGCTGGGATGCGTCACAGTAGGGGCAGAATCGGAAATCTGCCGGGAATTCCTTTCCACAATTCCCGCAGGTCACCCAGAGACCGGGTAGATCGTCCAAGTTGTCTCCCCTATGGATTGTCGTTTCGGCAGTTACCAAATCCACTACAGCTTTTAGGGAAGGAGAGTATATTTGATGGAGAAACCCTTCTTCATCGCTCATAAAGATACCTTCATCCCCTATTAAGAGGCCGGCTGCTGGATCTAGATAAATATCATTGTCCCATTCTCCTACAATCCTTAGACCCCCTTCATTTACCAGCTTTTCCATCGCTTTCATAGCGAGAAACTCTGTGTAGTACTCCTGCGATGCTGAAAAGCCGAAAACGACAAA
>JAUIKQ010000090.1 GCA_030430655.1 Chlamydiia bacterium | reverse complement strand
GTATGGCATCTAGCATGGGCAATTCTTGCTGCAGGCGTGGTGTATTTTGTGCGCCAGTTATGGACGTAGCCGGCTCTTCTTCTCACCAGGCGCTTTTGGAAAATTTTCTTTCGTCCAGCTTAAGTGAAAATGCCAGCCCCTTCTTCACTCCATCTTCTCGAAAATTTGCCAAAAACCTTAGCTTGAAAAGCGCTATTTTCTCAGCGTTTTTGTGGATCATCGCTTTTATCTTCTCTTTTTTCTCCTTTAAGCTAACCCCTCTCTGCCTCCTTGTTGTTTTTTTTCTTTCAGGCACGCCTGCTCTACTCAATACACTTCATGATCTAAAACGGGCCAAAATCAATATAGATGTTTTGATGACTTTGGCTGCTTTTTTGGCCATTTTTATTGGGAAACAGTTGGAAGGGGCTTTGCTCCTTGTCTTATTTGACCTTTCAGAAACCATGGGCGCTGCCGTTTCTTTAAAAACAAAAGGCGCTATTAGCAAACTAAAGGATATCTCCCCCTCGATGGCTGTAGTCGTAGATGAGCAAGAACACTCTTCTATGCGAAGCGTAAAAGAAATCCAAGTAGGCACACACCTACTTATCAAGGCAGGAGAAGTTATCCCCCTCGATGGCACAGTGATACATGGCCATTCCTCTGTAAATCTTGTCCACTTAACGGGAGAGAGCCTGCCTGTCACGAAAAAAACCGGCGATGCTGTGCAAGCAGGCAGCCATAATTTAGATGGAACCCTCACTATTAAGGTAACCAACACAAGCCAACATTCAACTCTCTCTAAAATCATTGAAATGATTCAGCACGCGCAAGCGTCTAAACCACAATTTCAAAGATTCTTAGATCGATTCGGTGCCATCTACGCGACAGCCATTATCCTCCTCTTTCTGTTGTTTGGATCTCTCCTTCCCCTTTTCTTCTCTATGTCCTACCTCGGCACGGAAGGGTCTATTTATCGCTCTCTTGCCTTTTTAATCGCCGCTTCTCCTTGCGCCCTGATTATCGCTACGCCAACCGCTTACTTAAGTGCCATCTCGAGCTGTGCTAAACAGGGACTATTGCTAAAAGGGGGCGTTATTTTGGACGCTCTGACCACTTGTAAAACACTTGCTTTTGATAAAACAGGAACGCTAACCAGTGGGACCCTCAGCTGCCAAAGCATACAGCACTTGAGTGGTAAACCCTTTGCAGAAAAAGCTATTTTATCTATCGCCTATTCTCTAGAACGCCACTCTACACACCCGATTGCAGAGGCAATAGTAAGCCAGGCGCAACAACAAAAGCTACGCCCCTTAAAAGTGGAAAATTTCAAATCGCTCCCCGGCTCTGGTCTGAGCGCAAATGTCACCTACTTAAATGCACCCCTTTCTGTGAAAATTGGCAGTCTAGCCTTCATTAAAGAAAGTCATGCCGTTGATATAGAGATACATAGCGAGGAAGGTTTGCTTTCTGCCTTTCTCTTTATTGAAAGTACCGCTTCCCTGTATAGACTGACCTTCGCTGACACACTCCGCCCTGATATCAAACGCTCTTTACAACTACTGAAGAAAGGAAGACAGTTGCGATATGTCATGTTAACAGGAGATAAAAAAATAAACGCGCAAAAAATTGCCAATGCTCTCGGATTTGATGACTTTCACGCAGAGCTCCAGCCCAAACAAAAACTGGATATCGTCTCTTCTTTGAGCAAAAAGTATGGCCTTGCAATGGTTGGTGATGGAATTAATGATGCTCCAGCCCTTGCTAGAGCCACAGTAGGTATCTCTCTTGGAAAAATAGGAAGCGCTGCTGCAATAGAAGCCTCTGACATTGTGATCCTAAATGACAAACTCCCTCTCATTGGCTACCTATTTGACAAAGCCTACAAAACCAAAAAAATAGTCCGCCAAAACGTCTCCTTTGCACTCGCAGTGATTGTTTTGGCTTCTTTTCCAGCGCTCCTCGGTCTGGTCCCCTTATGGCTTGCTGTTCTCCTACACGAAGGAGGTACGCTAATTGTAGGACTCAATAGCCTACGCCTCCTTAAAGCATAAGTAAGCTTACATATGATCGGATAAAGTTTGGCTGTTGTAAGTTTGGCTGTTGTCTAATGTAGAGCGTAACTCGTCGATCTTGCTCTGTGTGTTTTCAAAAAATTCCTGATCGCTTTCAGAAAATTCATGTCTGATATTTTTGTCTATAGCCATTCTTCCTACAGGATCTCTTGTAAGTAGCTGTTTTAGTTTTACTTTTGCTGGGGAAGCAATAAATCCCACTCCGCTTTTGCCGTTAGCTTTCGTATCTTCTGGTGCTGCAAGGCCTCTAGTTTTGCAACGGCTTTTTCTATTTCTTTCTCTGACACCTCTTCTTTCGATTGCCTGTTTTGCCTAGAATGTGGCATACAACAACTAAATAAATTTCCTATCATAACTACCTACAAATAAAATTAACCAATTACATTATATAAAATTACTATATTATTGTTAATTTAAATAAAATTTATTATCTCTGGCGCCTTTGGAAAATTTACTTTCAAAAAAAGATAATGTTGTATGTAATTTTATTCTCTTTTTGGTAAAAAGAAAAAAGCCCTCTTAATCAAGCCGGGGAAGTATGCTACTACGCGCACTCATAGGTTGTGTTAGTGTTTTTTCTATTCTTTTGGTTGGCTGCGCTAATTTTCGAAACGCTGCGCACCCTTTCCGATATGTTCCTCCAACACATCAAAGTGTATATGAAGCAATAGACAAAACACCGATAGCCCTTGATCCATCGGCTACTTATGAAAAACCTTTATCGCTTGGTGAAGTCATTGACATTGCCTTGACACATAATCCGGATACCAAGGTGTCGTGGAATAATGCGAAAATAGCAGCAGCGACGTATGGAGAGAGTTTGCAAAATATCTTCCCTCAGCTGAACTTTTCAGCAGATTACAAACGGGACCGCTCTGCCCTTTTCAGCACCACTTCGAGAGAAATTGTTTATGAAACCGCTTACGGCGGCAGCGTTGAGCTAGACTATCTACTGCTTGATTTTGGGCAAACACGGTTAAGCAGCCAATCGGCAAAACAAGCGCTGCTAGCTGCAAACTGGCAGCATACCAATCAAGTACAAGAGACTATTTACTCTGCTATGCAGGCCTACTACGATTACTTAGCAGAGCAACAAATGACAGAAAGCCTTGTCCAGGACGAGATCAGCGCACAAACTTCTTACGACGCTGTTCTTACAAAACTGAGCACGGGGCTTGCCGATAAAAGCGATGAGGTCCAAGCGAAAACAGCGCTTTTGCAGCAACAGCTGAATTTAACGGAGCAAAAGCAAACACAGATTGTTGCTTATCACAAACTCATGCAAACTATGGGGCTGCCTGCCTACTCTGATTTATGCTTTTTACCTTTTCCTCCCCCTGCGTCCATTTATGAAACACAGGATCTAGAGGAAATATTAATGCAAGCGCTTGAGCATAACCCCCAATATAGAGAAGCTGAAGCCCAGCTAAAGTCTCAACAGCTCGCTTTGCAAAGTGTCATAAAATCCCGCCTGCCACAAATAAACCTAAAGTCTGATCTTGGAAGAAAGTATGGATACAACGGAATCAATGACCACTACGATTGGTCCATTGCTCTCAATCTTTCTTTACCTTTATTTCAAGGCTTTTTTATTTCTAATCAAATAAGACAGGCGAGAGCACAAGTAGAAGAAGCCGCTGCAAAGCTCACGCAAGCAAAAGTCCAGCTTTTACAACAGATAGGCGATAGCTTTTCGCAAATTAAAACCTCTGTGGAAGCCCTTGTCTTAGCCAAGCAATATTTGACCTCTTCGGAAGAAAATTATGCCATTAATTTACAAAAATATCGCGTAGGCACAACAACCATTCTAGATCTTATTTCGGCGCAAAGCAGCTTGGCAGATAGTCGCGCAAGACTTGTCACGAATCAAAAAGAAGTTTATATCGCAATTATCACACTAGTGAAAAACACAGGTATGTTGTTACCTTCCAAAAGAGGGGGAAAATGAAAATTATTTCAGCTCTACTTACTATCGCTTTTTTAGTAGGATGTGCAGACAAGCACGGTCATCGCACGAAAGAACCTATCAAAGTGGTTGTCACAAAGCCTATCAAGCAAACTGTTCCTTTATTTTTAAATGCTGTCGGTCACATCACCCCGTTTAAAACAGTCAATATCTTGCCTCAAGTGTCTGGCGAAATCGTTAAAGTGCATGTGAAAAGAGGCGCTATTGTATGCCAAGGAGATCTTTTGTTTACAATAGACCCCAGGCCTTACAGAGCTATCTTAAAAGAGGCGGAAGGAACGCTACTACAAGACAAAGCGGACTTTCATAACCAAGAAACAATCATCGAAAGAAACACTCCTCTTCTACAAGACAATTTTATTTCGGCAGAGACTTTTGATAACCTCCTGACTCAGGCCGAAGTGTTGAAGGGGAAATTACAAACCGACTTAGGCGCTGTGGAAAAAGCGCAAATTGACCTAGGATTTTGTTCTATTCAAGCTCCTTTTTCAGGAAAGCTTGGAGATATCCTAGTGGACGAAGGGAATGTGGTTTCTACGAGTGATACAAAAACACTGGTAACGCTAAATCAAATTGACCCTATTTATGTTACACTCAGCATTAGCGCAAATGCTCTGCCCTCAAT
>JAUIKQ010000089.1 GCA_030430655.1 Chlamydiia bacterium | reverse complement strand
TCTGCGATGTGTTTCAAGCAGGAACAAGTTACTACGGCATTAGCGATTTAGAAGCGCTCGTCAAGGATACTCATAAATTTGAATCGCGCTATTCAGACACGCTTGTTGGCCCGTATCCTGCAGCAAAACACCTGTATTATGAGCGCTCCCCCATCCACCATGTAGAAAAAATACATTGTCCTTTACTCCTCTTACAAGGAGCAGAGGATAAAATAGTGCCGCCATCACAATCTACAAAAATGTATAAAGCATTACTTGCAAATAAAATCCCTGCCTCTTATCTTCTGTTTGAAAAAGAACAACACGGGTTTAGAATCGCAAAAAACATTCAAAAAGCTGTCGAGGCGGAGCTGTTTTTTTATTCTAAAGTTTTTGGGTTTGAACCTGCTGATTGTCTCGAACCTATCGAAATCGCTAATTTGTGAAAAGGCGTAGTGATGAAAAAAATCTATTTTGTATGCGCGCTGCTGTGCGCTGCTTTGTATGCTCATGGAGAAGAGGAGGAGGTGCCGCTCAATCCCACTTCTTCAGAAGTCCCTGAAGAAGTAATTTTTCATAGCATTCAAAAGTACTTAGGCACACCTGTTACCACTTCGCCATATCCTGGAGTACGGGCAAGTTATCAAGGCTCTGACTTAATGACAAATCTTTCCAGTGTGAACAAGGATTTGCAAATACTGATCGAGAAAAAAAGCTATGACGAGTTTCTACGGGAAAATAAACGCCCTTACCCCCAATCCCCTCGCCTTTTCTTAAGCGGTCAGTTAGAAACAACGGCCTTTGTACAAAGAGATGGCAGTAAAAATACCCAGAGTGATCTTAACCTCACAGGAGCAGAAGTAGATTTTGTTACCTTTTTGCAAAGCTGGCTGTCCACCTTTATTGCTATTAATTATGATGATGGACCCAGTATCCGCAGCCTAGACAGAGTGATGAATTCTCGGCTAAAAATCTCTACTGCCTTCGTCATGGTAGGCAATCTGGGCACCTATCCGCTGTACACCTCATTTGGCCAGGAATATGTCCCGTTTGGTCAGTTTACGACTTTTAATCCTGTCAGTGACCCGCTAACAAAACCTCTGTTTCGCGTCCTTGGGAGGCCAGCCGTATTTGGCTACTATGCACATGGATTTCAGGTGAATGTGTTTGCTTTTAAAGGTGCAAGCTTTATTGACTCTGGAAATAACCTCAATAACTATGGCGGTAACTTTAGTTACAAATATGAAAAAGACAAGTTTCAAATCAGTGTCGCTGGCTCCATCCTGCGTAACATCGCTGACTCTTGTGGAATGCAAAATGCCTTCGGAGCCAACTCAAACAATGAAAAGCTAATCCAGCCTGTTGGCGCTATCGACATACGCACCTACCTCTCTTACGGACCCGTAATCCTCCTTTTTGAATACAATGATACGCTCAGACGTTTTAATCCCTCAGACATGGCTTTCAGCACGGATAATGGGCAAACTTTTGAGGGAGCTAAGGTACGTGCATTCAGTATCGAAGGAGGGTATAACTTTACGGTGGGGCAATATACCAATGCTCTTGCTTTAAGCTACAGCCTATCCAGAGAGGCTCTTGGATTTAACTTGCCCAAAGAGCGATGGGTCCTTTCTTCAGCAACAAACATCTCCCGCAACTCTGTCTTACGCTTTGAGTATAAAATCGATCGGCTGTACAATGCCCGCGATGCTGCCTCTGGAAAAATTGTCCCGGGCAACCCCTACTTTATGCAGCAAAATCAAAAGGGAAATTATGACCATACGTTTACTATCGACTACCTAGTCTATTGGTGATCCAACGCTTGGCATAATCCTGTCTCATGAAAAACCATTCAATGTTTTCCTTATTTATTCCTGAGTTGCCACGCTAAGGTAACACTCTCAACCCCCTAAAAGGAAATAAGATCTCCCGCGCATCCCTTCAGTCTTTTCTCGCTGTGACAACGCAAGAGCTTATCAAAAAGCCACAATGGGTCTACAAAGCACTTAGACCCCCTTTTTCCGATATAAAAGCTAATTTGTTAAAAGCTCATTAAGAATTAATAAGGTTTTTGTTTTTAACAAAAATTAAAACAAAAAATGCCTATTTTAAAATTAACCGCACTTGATACAATCAGTTCTTTTTTTACTCGTTAGTGATCAAAAATGAACAAAATCTGTTGTTATCTTTTGTCTGTTTTGCTGCTTTTGCTCCCTGTCTCTTTAAACAGCCAAGGCCGTCAAGAGGGCTACACTGTGAACTTCAATAATGTTTCTGTTAAGGAACTGATTCGATTCGTAAGTCGAGTTGCAGAGGTAAATTTTATTGTGAACGAAGACCTCTTAAATTTTGATGTTTCTCTTATTTCAGGAAGAGAACTATCAAAAAAAGAAATGGTCGACATTATGGTACAAATCCTTAAACAACACAATTTAAGGGTCATCCCAAAAGCAAACTACTACATAATAGAATCAGGGTATGTAGAGACCAAACAAACAGGAAGTTCCCATTATTTAAGTGCAATGCAAACCGATGCCGAAGAGCACCCATTTTATGTCTATAAGCTGCAGTATAATGCGGGCGAGGAAATTGAAGCGGCAATTAAGCAAATGGGCGCGCAAGACGCCACTTCTTTGGACCTTAAAAATGCCATCCATTCACTAAAATGGATTCCTGCTACAAACTCTCTTTTGTACAATGGGACTCCTAAAGGCAGAGCGCAGCTCACTGGCCTGATTAAAAGCTTAGATGTGCAGCAAAAACAGGTATTTATCGATATTCTCGTTATTGAAACCGATGTAAAAAGTGGCCTTGACTTTGGTCTGCAGTGGGCTTTTGGCGGAAAATATAAAAACTTTGGGTTTGGTACGGGAAATTTTCCAGCGCACGGTAAGCCTTCTCCTTTTGCTAAAACCTTTCAGGGTATCGATGCTTCCAATCCTCCAACAGGACCAAATCAAATCCCTTTAGGCAGAGGGTTTGACTTGGGCGTGATTGGGGACGTTATCTTACATAAAGGCGCGTCTTTCCTTTCCCTTGGAAGCTTAGTGTCTGCACTGGAAGCAGACGGCAACACCACTATCATTTTAAACCAAAAAATCATTGCACAAGACCACCGAAAATCAACAGTATTTGTTGGGGACAATATTCCTTTTACAGGCTCTATTGTGGAGACCGTCGGCGCTTCTCAACAAACCACCTCCAATATTGAATACCGCGATGTTGGGGTGAACCTAAATATTACTCCCTTGCTTGGTGATAATGACATGATCACGCTAGAAATTTCCGAAGAAATTTCAGAAGCCATCCCTTCTATGCTCTCTCACAACACAACTCAAGGGGTAAATGGCATCCAAACAACGAAAACCAACATGCTAACCAGAGCACATGTGCCAGACCAGCGCTTCTTGGTTTTAAGCGGGATGGTACGCAACTCCCACACTAAACAGCGCTCTGGCCTTCCATGCCTTGGGGGCTTACCTGTTATTGGAAAACTGTTTGCGGAACACAAAAAAAGCGTCGAAAAAAGAAATGTTATTATTTTTGTGCGACCCCAAATTATTCATTCCTACGAAGACCATCAAGAAATTACTGACCGGCAAGAAGCGTTATTCCAAGAGCAGTCAGGCAGCCCAGACCTTGTGGAAGAGGCAATAGAAACTGTGGACACAACCAAAGAGGCTTTATGATTGAACTATCCAAAATAGCGTCCAAACAGGACACTACATTCTGTACACAAAAGCAGCCGCATAGAGACTTTTTTTCTATGACTGCTAGCCCGTTTTCTGATGAAGAGAAAAAACAATTTTGGAACCAGCTGCTCAACGATGTGACACAGATGATCAATAAGGAGCTACAAAAATCGAGAGAAGCGTTAAAAAAGCTAAGGGCAAAATCGTATTAGCCCTTCTTATGCTGATTGATATATCCCCTAATTTCTATAAACCATCGCTCGAGCAAGACCGCTTGTTCAAGAAAACCTCGGATCGCTTCTAAATTTTCTGGAAGCGGCGCTTTTTCGCTCCCCTTTACCTCTTCTCTCCACTTGTGGAAAAAGGCTCCGAGCTTTTCCTCAACACCACCAAGATGAACGAAGGGTAAAAAGGTGTGTACAGCCAACAAACGGGCGCGGGTATCAGACATGGGAGGAGGTTTAAAATTTGCGAAGTGCCCCTCTCCTTGAGACGTCTCAAAAAGCGTTGAAAAAGCAGACAATGTGCTTTCTGTGATAGCTACCGCAATATGGGTATGCACTTTAGCCGCTTTTTGACTATACTCTGTATGCTGGCACGCGTCCGCTTTTGCAAATTCTACGTGAGCGGCCGATGGATAATCATCAATTGTCAGATATTTTGTTTTCATAGAAGGGCAATTATAATAGCAAAGAAAAAAAAGGACTAGTCATTTTATGCGCAATAAGGAATACCCGATTTTGCCTTGCTTGGTAAAAACTCAGAAGCTACACCTTCTAAACAACATACAAATAGGAATAGAAAAAGAAGCGCTACGCGTTAATCAAGAAGGGCATTTAAGCGATAAACCCCATCCCCCAAACTGCGGCGCTAGCCTAACGAATCCTTACATCACTTTAGACTTTGCTCAAGCGCAATTTGAACTTGTCACCCCCCCCTGCAAGACGGCGCGCTCTGCACACCGCTTTTTAGGAGACTTGCACAGGTTTA
>JAUIKQ010000088.1 GCA_030430655.1 Chlamydiia bacterium | reverse complement strand
CCTTAATCAAATATTGATTTGTGAGGTTGAAGTTTGAAACAAGATACTTTATCCTTAAGGGACCACTCCGGACAAGCAGATTAGAAAAAAACTCGGTTTTTTCTGGGACCCGCGGAATGTGGGTTAGAAAAAAAATCTTCTTGCTTAACAAAATAACATTGGATAATACTGGCTACTTTGTGCGCTTTGTCCTTTGCGGACAAGGCTTGGTAAAACACCAGGGGTGCTAACCGCGTTGCAAGCGCTTTGTTAGCTGAGAGAGTCCCTTAAACCTGATCTGGGTAGAGCCAGCGTAGGAAGTGTGGATGCAAAACAGCCAATTCTTTGTTTTTCCCTGCCCCTCTTTGCTTGGCTTCTTACTTTCGCCATAAGGAGGTCATCGTATGTTGTCTGCCTCTCGATCATCGGTTCTACGCTTAGAGCACGCGCGCCGGTTTCCCTTTAACCTGTCTCTTTACCTTGTTGCTAACCGTCCTTCTTTCAAGGATGAGGAGGCATTTTTGGAAAAAATCAAAGCGGCTGTAGACGGGGGTGTGACCTGTGTGCAGTTTAGAGACCATGAAAACACGCTTTCGCAAACTATGAAAACGGCAAAGCGCATTCAAAGCATAGTTCCAAATACCCCCCTTTTTATTAACACGCTCCACTCCTTAGCGCTGATCAAAGCAGTAGACGCTGCAGGCATCTATATAGAAAACAACGCTTCTTATATTGATATCCGCAAATACCTGGGCGAGCAAAAGATCATAGGATTGCGCGCTAAAAATTGGCAAAGCGTTTTGGCCTTAAAACCAGCAAACGCAATCGATTACTTAAGTGTAAAAATTTCTGCATCGAAAAAAACCTGCCCTTATAAAAACGACTACCTTTGGGGAATCGATGGACTCAAAAAAATACGGCAAGCAGTCCCCCATCCCATTGTTGCTATTGGAGGCATCAATGTCTCCAACGTAGCGCCTGTATACGAAGTGCTAACCCCAAGTGACGGCGTAGCCATGGCAGGGGGATTAATGGATGCAGTAGACCCAAAAAAAACGGCTCGAAAAATTCTGTACTTTCAGCAAAAAGCGCTTCGAGGATGCTAATGGTTTTTCGTAAAAAACGGCTCAGCGCATGCCTTGGTAATGCATTTGAACACTATGACACGGCGCTTTTTAGTTTTTTGTCCCCTTTTCTCGCGCCGCTGATTTTTCCAAACAAAAATCCATTAACTGCGCTTATTTTAACCTATGCCATCATCCCTTTAGGGATGCTCGCAAGGCCGCTTGGCGCTTTAATTTTTGGATATATTGGGGATCGACATGGCAGAGAGCATGCTTTATGCCTTACCCTATCTTGTATGGCAGGCATTTCGGGAGCTATTGCCTTTATTCCCACATACGCGCAAGCAGGCATTGCCTCTCCGATCTTAATATGTCTAGGAAGAGCGCTGCAAAATTTTTTCTCTGCGGGAGAAGTCATGGGAGGCGCCATTTATGTGCTAGAGCATACCCCCGAAAAGCGGCAGGATTTGATGAGCAGCCTTTATAGCGCCTCTGCCATAGGAGGGCATCTTTTGGCTGCACTTGGTGTATACATTATAACGCGCTACTGCATTGATCCTGGATGGCGCGTGCTGTATCTATTTGGTTGTATAACAGCCGTATTTGGCTCTTTGCTACGAGGGCCCTCCTCTTTTCAACCCACTACCCCGCTCATAGGCCCAATACAAAGTATAAAACGTCTCCTCTGCGGTGGCCGCATAGCGCTTTTAAAGATTATCGTAACGGCAGGGTTTGCTCACGCAACCTATTCGATGGCGCTTGTTTTAATGAATGGCTTGATTCCACTCGTCACCCCCCTTCCAAAATCCTTGATTATGCAAACAAATATTTATTTCCTCCTTTTTGACTTTTGCGCTTTTCCCTTTTTTGGGTATCTTTCCTCCAAAATATCGCGCAAAAAACTCATGCTATCCGTCTGTTTTAGCGTCGTTATTTGCGCTACTTCTCTGCTAACTGGTTTGAAAAATGGATCGATGGAACGGATAATTGCTATCCGTGCTTTGCTTGTTATCTTTGGCGTTGCGTTTTTTGCCCCTTTTCATGCCTTTGCACAGCAACTGGTAGAGAAAAAAGAGCGCTATGCTGTTATCTCTTTTGGATACGCTATCGGGTCACAACTACTTGGGAGCCCAACTGCGATGATTTCTCTTTGGTGCTTTCAAAAAACAAAGACGCTTGCAAGTGTTGCGTGGTATTGGATGCTGCTAGGCCTGCTAAGCGGAACCTGTATTTTGATGGAGAAAAAAGCAAAAACCGCAAAGCAACTATCATGAACGAAACACAGCATGCAAACATCTTTCAAAATAGCTTATGGGGCGCTTTTAGAGGCGCTCTCGTGGATATTTTAGTTCACCCTTTGGATGTGCTAAAAACGCAGCAGCAGTGCACACCGTCTGAAAAATGCACAACGATTGCAAAACGCCTTTTTCAGCAAAGCGGTTATAAAGCTTTTTATCAGGGTCTTACCTCTCAGCTAGCTCGGACAAGCATCAAGCAATCCTGGTGCTGGCCTATGATCATCCATATTCCCCCTCTACTCCGTGAAAAAAACTTATCTCCTATCCACGTACAGATCATTACGGGAGTTTTGATCGCAAGCGTCGATGCCTTTGTCACAACTCCCCTAGAGAGACAAAAAATCACCGCTATGCTTGCACAAAAAAAACCATTTTCTTTAGAGGATATATACAAACACGGATGGCAAGGATTGAAAACCTATTGGATGAAGCGGTCTATAAACATGACTACATTTTTGCTCGCTCAAGAGTACTTTAGAAAAAAAAATCGTAAAGACGGCAGCAAACTATCTCGACTGGGCCTCATAAAAACAGGAGCGCAAGTGGCCTTTTTTGTGAGCCTTGTTGGAGCGCCATTTGACATGGCAAACACACTAAAGCAGGCCTGCAGCATCGACATCTCCCTTTTTTCACAAAAAATAATGCCGCTCTATCGTGGATGGCCCCTTTACGCCGCTTCGCTCATTATCCATAACATCGCTTCCGTCATCCTCATCGAGAATCTTACCAAACCAGACAGGCATCCTTAAACAAAGGTTGCATCGAATGTACTTTTCCCCTACAAACAAAAAGGACTACTGTTGGGTTTTAAATGAACGGTTTTTCTAGAGCAAAGGCACTTTTTTCCATCTATTTTATCGCTGCCATTGACAATTGTGGATACTCCATGGTATTCGTCCTTTTCCCGCCACTTTTACTCGACCCACAGTATGGTTTTTTACAGCAAAATGTAAGCGGAGCAGAGAAGCTTCTTGCAATAGGGGCCCTGTATGCTGCATTTCCTACCGCTCAGCTGATAGGAGCACCCTTTATTGGAGACCTTGCAGACCATTATGGCAGGAAAAAAATCTTTTACCTAACCATTATAGGGACAATTGGCGCCTACTTCTTCACCGGCCTTGTTTTATTTACAAAAAGTATTTTTTTGCTCTTTCTAGCAAGATTTTTAACAGGGCTATTTTCTGGAAATCAAGGACTGTGCAACGCTTCTATTGCAGACTTAAGCCCCGATGCTAAGCAAAGGGCAAGAAATTATGGAATTCTGACGGTTGTGTGGGGAATAAGCTTTCCCCTTGCCCTCATCTTAGGAGGTATCCTTTCAGACCCTGCCATCTCAAAAGCCTTCAATCCCTCTCTTCCCTTTTACATTACAGGGGGAATCACCACGCTCAGTCTGTTCACCTTGATCTTATTTTTTCCGGAAACATATAAAAAAGCGCCCAAAAATTCTCAGCTAAGCATCACAAAAGGAATACATAACATTTTCGAAGCGCTACGTATGCCAGATACAAAGCACTTTTTCATACTCATGTTTATTTGGACTCTGGGTTGGGGATTTTCGTTTACCTGGTACGAAGCGTATGTAATAAAAAAATTTGGCGTGTCCCAGGAAGTCGCAACAATTGGAATGATGATTCAGGGCATTGGCTGGACTTTAGGCGGAGCGCTTATCAAACCCATCTTGTTGAAAGTTTCCGATATTCGCTCTATTGCTAAATTTTCTTATTGGACAACGGGTATCTTACTAATAGTGGTTGCCTGCATGCCTACATTTGATTCTTTTATTACCATTTATTCCCTCTCGGCAATCACGGGAGCGGTGTCCCTAAGCTCTACTTTCAACTTCATTTCTCTTTCTGCTCCCGCACATGTTCAAGGAAAGGCTATGGGACTTGCTCAATCGATGATATCCCTTGGATCTTTCTTGGTCCCAATTTTAGGCGCCCTCTTCGGAGCGATTAGCATTTATACTTTTTATCCCGCTGCTGCGACTTTTTTGTTACTTGGACTTATAATACTCTATAAACAAAAAAAGCCTCTCCACGAGTGAGATAGCCGGCATTGAGCGTAACCTCCTAAAAGATAACGGCGAGCAGTTCATTTAGCTAATCCATATATTTTTCTAACTGATGGTGAAAAGCAAGCCAAAATCCGCATTCGTAGGGCGTTTAAACCTGTAATGCTGACTTTTGTACCATGATCAGTCTGTACTTTCACTAGCGTTATACCTTCCATCAATTGAAAAATCCAACGAAGACTCGGACTGTTTATCCGTCATTCCTCAGCAAAAAAAACATTTCCGATTTTTAAGCTGATATGAGAGCATATCTTGTTATGGAAGAG
>JAUIKQ010000087.1 GCA_030430655.1 Chlamydiia bacterium | reverse complement strand
ACCGGGGGGGGAGCAGAAAATCCTAATGCGAACTTTGGTTCCGCCATGGGAGAAGACTGGATTTATGATATGGGAGAAGCGGGAGGTATGTTTAACGCTTTAGCGTTTTTCACAACGCCTCCAGCTAACGCTTCTCCTGCTTTAAAGTCCGCTATGGGCGCAATGGGAACACCTTTTTTTCAAGAAGGGTCAACGCAGTACAATTTTTTAACTGTGGCTGCTAAAAAAGTGCAAGAATCAATGTCTTCTGGAGGGTGGCCATATAACGAACCTATGACAGGCTCAGCAGATGTGGGCTCGAGCGAATCTTCTTCAGAATTTGCTTCTGCTCCCATCAACTTTGCCCGGACTTTTGGCATTTTAGGCGCGGCTGGCAACCAGGAGGCTACGGCAAAAGAAGCTTCTTTTACTATGCTCTCTTATAATGCGGTGCAAAACGCAAAAACTTACTTCCAAACCGATTCTGCAGAAAATAGAAAAGTACTACAAGATACAGGCCTTTCTATTTACGCTAAGCAACAAAAAGCTGCCAATGGTAAAGCATCCATAGCGCCCACTTTTACAGAGATGGCAAACCAAGCGTTAACTCTGTACGATCAACTGTATGCTGGCGCAAATAATGGAGCAAAGTCCCCACTGGATGGACAAATTGCCGCGCTGAAGGCTAAAGGACTGCCTCCCGAGCAGTTTGCCCAGCAAGAAGCGGAACTGATCAATACCGCTATGGCAACAAATGGCCCTGGGTTGGTCAGTGCTTTGAAAAATAACTATGCAAAAGTACCCGGGCTTAGAAAACAGCTAGCGCCTTATGAAAAGCAGCTAGCCCCTTTGGAAAAGCAATTGCAAGATTTAAATGGACAGCTCACGATTGTAAAACGGAATATCTATATTATTGAGCAAATTCCTGAGAACAAAAGAACCGCTGCGGAAAAAGCCAATCTCGCAAAATTTGAGGCCCAACAGACGCAGCTAAATACGCAAATACAGGGAGTTAACGCAAAAATCGCTCCTATTCAAAAGCTTGCAGGTCCTCTAGAAACCAAGCTTGCAAATATTGTGGGCGCATGGATGGAAATACCCACTCTTGAAGCAACGGTGTACACAAACTGGCCTGGAGAGAAACCAAACTACCCAGAGGCACTTAAGACATTGCAAACAGGTGTGTACTCCCTTTACAAAGATTGGTATCCTATGGCGAACAGTGGCGCTGCAGCGCCCCCACCGAATCCGCACCAGCCACCTCCAGGAATGCAAGCCGCTGCTGGAACTTGGTGGAGCAGTGAAACCAATACAGACCATAACTTTTTCGAAACCACTATGGCTTCTTTGGCAGGTCAGCAAGGCATTGTAGTAAATACTTTAACCGATTTAGTGGGCAAAGAGTACATGCAGACCTGGGGTCCTTCTTTTGAAAAAGCCATCAATGACTGGATTAATAACACCACTGTGCCAGACGAGAACAACCTTTCTGCATCTCCTCCTAAAATGGGCCCTGCTCGGTTAGTCGGGCCGTTTGGAGCAATGGTCGAAAATAACAGCCTTGCAAACTTTATTTCCATTATTACAGGAATGTTAACACAGTCTGATCCAGCATATGCACTAAAACATTTAAACCTTTTCTACGATCCACCACCACCACCACCAGATACTGTTAAGGGATATACCCCGGGCCAAGTCCAGAAAATGACACCTACAAAATGGGCGCTGTTACATAGTACGCTAACGCTCGGAACCATTTCAGCGCAGTCACAAATGGCAATGGCAAAACAGTACGCAGCAGCGCTCGCTTCAGGGGATAGTGTGCAAGCAGCAAAAGATCTGGCAGCAATGGAAGGTTCGGTACTGCCAACATCAGGGCTGAATGGATTTCCACCACCACCACCGATTTCGTCATAGATTAAATTAAAACTATGCGTTATAACCCAAAAGCAAGGAAGAAAAGCCTTCTTGGACTTTAATTTGGAGTAGACAATGCGAAATGCTGAGGCAAAACGTTTGCAAGAGAAAGATGAGCCTATTAACCGGTGGGAAAAGTGGGGGCCTTACGTTTCGGAAAGATCATGGGGAACGGTCCGAGAAGACTATAGTGGTGATGGGAATGCCTGGGCCTATTTTCCCCACGCTCATGCCCGTTTTAGAGCGTATCGTTGGGGAGAAGATGGTATTGCAGGGATCTGTGACCGGTTTCAGGTACTTTCCTTAAGCTTCGCATTTTGGAATGAAAAAGATCCCTTTTTAAAAGAGCGTTTGTTTGGACTAGATGCTTGGGAAGGCAATCACGGAGAAGACTGCAAAGAGTATTATTTTTACCTAGATAATACGCCGACCCATTCTTACATGAAATATCTCTATAAGTACCCACAGCAAGCTTATCCTTATGAGCAGCTGGTAGAGGAAAATAAAAACCGCTCATCAAAAGATCCAGAATATGAACTCATCGACACGGGTGCTTTTCAGGATAATAGGTATTTTGATATCTTCGTTGAGTATGCGAAAAACACCCCAGAAGATATAGTGGTTTGCGTGGAAATTATCAACCGCGCTTCTCAAAGCGCGCCCATACATTTATTACCACAGCTCACTTTTCGCAATAACTGGTCTTACTCTAAGTCAAAACAGCGCCCAAAAATGACAACCTGCGACTCTCACTTAATTTGTGATGATACACAAATGGAAGGGCTAACCAGCCTTACTTTTCCGTACAAGCTCGGAAAACGCTACCTATACAGCTCTGAAGGAAAGCCCTTGATTACGGAAAATGATACCAACGCAGAAGCACTGAAAATCGGCAAAAACCCTTCTTCTTATACCAAGGACGCGTTTCATCGCTACATCGTGAATGAAGAAAAAGATAGCGTGAAAGCTTCTGGAACAAAGGGAGGTTTATATCATAAATACCTACTGGCAGCTGGGGAGTCTAAAAAGGTCTACTTTCGGTTTACCAACAAAGAAGAGAAAGACCCTTTGGATGATGCACCATCCATTTTAGCAACGCGGAAAAAAGAGGCCGACCAATTTTTTGAAAGCTTGCATCCCAAGACTGCTTCTGTGGAAGAAAAAGCGGTTCAAAGGCAGGCCTTTGCAGGGATGCTATGGAGTAAGCAAATTTATCTCTACAATGTAGCTCAGTGGGTGAAGGGAGATGGACAAGAATTGCCAGAAGGAAGAGAAAAGATTCGCAATTTGCACTGGCGTCACCTTGTGTCTAAGCGCGTTATGTCAATGCCGGATAAGTGGGAATACCCTTGGTTTGCTGCATGGGATTTGGCTTTCCAATGCATTACTTTAGCTTTAGTGGATTTAGATTTTGCCAAAGAGCAACTATGGCTGCTGCTTTTTGACCAATTCCAGCATCCCAATGGTCAGGTTCCTGCCTATGAGTGGGAATTCTCCGATTTGAATCCTCCTGTGCAGGCGTGGGCGTGCTTTCGCCTTTACACTATGGAAGCGAAGCAAAGGGGCAAAGGAGATCGCTCTTTTTTAAAGCGGTGTTTTCATAAACTTATCCTGAATTTTGTTTGGTGGGTAAATAAAGTGGACTCCGAAGGAAACAGCGTATTTGAAGGAGGGTTCTTAGGATTAGATAATATTACTGTCTTTGATAGGAGCGAAGATCTTCCAGGAGGAGGCAGGATAGAGCAATCGGACGGTACGGGCTGGATGGGCCTTTTTTGCTTAAACCTTATGCGTATCAGCTTAGAGCTTGCGAAAGAAGATAAAGATTATGAGCCCATGGCAACCAAGTTCTTTGAACATTATGTATACATCGCATCAGCGCTACAAAACACTACAAATAAAATGTCGCTCTGGAACGAAGAAGACGGATTTTTCTACGATGTTGTTTCTAAAGAAGGGGAAAGAGCGCAGATCATGGTACGCTCCTTAGTTGGAATCATCCCTCTCTTTGCTGTGGATAGCTTAAAGCTAGAGGAGCTAGAAAAGTTTCCTACCTTCTATCGAGATTTCACCTGGTTTTTAAACAATCGCCCCGATCTTTGTGAAAAATGCATCACACCTGTTGAAAAATCAGGAAAGAAAATGTACTTGATGAGTCTGATGCACTTAGACCAAATGAAAAAAGTACTTACAAAGGTGTGGGATCCAAAAGAATTTCGCTCCGATTTTGGACTGCGTAGTCTATCAAAGCACTACGAAAAAACGCCTTATTCCTTCATGGGGTCTTCTATTCAGTACGAGCCGGGAGAATCTGTTTCCAAGCTCAAAGGGGGTAATTCTAACTGGCGAGGCCCTATTTGGCTCCCAACGACATTTCTATTTATTGAGTCTCTCCGTACTTACCATAGTATTTTAGGAGATGACTTTACCATATCTGGAGACAGCGAGGTAAATCTAAAGGAAATGGCACAATTTTTTGCAAAAAGTGTCATTAATATATTCAAAGCTGATGAAAAGGGACACCGTCCTGTCTATGGAGATTGTGAGATTTTTCAAAAAGATCCTCATTTTCAAAAGTATATTTTATTTTATGAACATTTTCATGGGGACACAGGGAGGGGACTTGGCGCTTCTCATCAAACAGGCTGGACCGGGCTCGTTGCCAATCTCATTGATGAGTGGAGCGACTAGGGCATCAGAGCGATTGCATTAGAAACCCTCGTCTCAAGGTAGAGGAGCAGCCCTATTCTGCTTTAAGCTTGGCTGTAATAAAAAAAATCTAGTTGAAAATACAGAACTTTCTGGTCAATTTACTCGCAGGAATAGCTGCTTATGGACGCCAGGCCAAAAA
>JAUIKQ010000086.1 GCA_030430655.1 Chlamydiia bacterium | reverse complement strand
AAAGACAGCAATAGAAAAAGAAACAAACCACGTCTCTTTGCTCGATCTGCCAGGGTCCGGAAAGGTCGTCTTTTTAGATAACACAATTGACCAAACAACAGGCATGATTCAAGTAAAAGCGCTGTTTTCCAATCCAGATGCACATCTTTGGCCTGGTAAATTTGTAAAAGGAAAAATACATATTGGAGAAATAGCAGGAGGTTTAGTCCTGCCGGAAAATTGTATTCAGTTCGATGAAAAGGGGCCTTTTGTCTATCTCGTTGACAAAGATGTCGTCACTAAAAAGGCTATTGTGATTGGAGAAATACTGAATGATAAACAGTTTTTTATCTCCGAGGGCATTAAAGGGGAAGATGAAATAGTCCTGCAAGGGCAGATCAACTTATATGAGGGAGCTTTAGTGAAAGTAATAGAGCAGCAAAAGGAAGAGAAGTGAATTTATCAGAGCCTTTTATTAAACGCCCTATCATGACTACGCTCGTGATGTGCGCTATACTCTTTTTCGGAGCGCTAGCGTTTATAAAGCTACCTGTAAGCGATATGCCAAGCGTGGACTATCCCACAATTGAAGTCACTGTGGAATATCCAGGAGCCCAACCAGAAACAATGGCAAATACGGTAACTTCGATTTTAGAGCGCTCTTTAACAGGAGCAAAAGGATTGCAGCTCATGTTTTCCTCAAGCTCTCTTGGTTACACGACTATCGTTTTGCAGTTTGATCTGAATGTCTCTATCGATGGAGCCGCTCAAGATGTTCAAGAAGCCATTAGCCGCGCTCTTGGTGACTTACCAGAAGACCTACCAAGATCCCCTTCTTTCCAAAAGATCAACCCAACACAAAGCCCTGTCTTGTATCTAGCCCTTACAACGCAAGGGCTCTCCAGAGCAGAGCTGTATCATTATGCCTACTATTCCGTACTACAACAGCTTTCTATGGTAGAAGGCGTATCTACAGTAGATATTTATGGCTCTGATAAAGCCGTTCGCGTGCAAATGGATCCTGACAAGCTGTGGGCGTACAATCTCTCTTTTAGCTCGATTTTTCAATCGATTAAAAACCATAACTCAGAGCTTGGCCTTGGTACTCTTTACGGACCAAACCACAGCTACTCAATTAAAATGAAAGGACAGTTAACCGATGCACAGGAGTACAAAAATGTCGTTGTTCGACAAAACGATGGAAATTTTTTAAGACTAGGCGACCTTGGGGATGTCATTGATAGTCTAGATAATGATAAATTTTCGCAACACTACCTCACAGATAAGGAGACCGCTTCTTGCGTTATACTGGGAATACAAAAAGAAAGGGGGGCCAATACCTTAAATGTCATCGCAAACACAAAAAAACATTTGGCTGCGATTAAAGAAGGGCTGCCCAAGTCCATTTTTATAAAAACGCTTTTTGATGAAACGCCATTTATCGAAGAGTCCGTATCGGATGTGGAGTTTACCCTTTTAGTAGCCTTTCTCCTCGTAGCATTAGTGGTTTTTTTCTACCTTGGAAAGGTCATTGACACTATTATACCAGTGATTGCCCTTCCCCTCTCTATCGTGGGAACTTTTAGCATAATGTATCTTGTGGGGTACTCTGTTGACATCCTTTCCCTACTTGCTATCACTTTGTCCGTCGGTTACTTAATAGACGATGCCATTGTCGTTTTGGAAAACATTAACCGCTGGGTAGAAAAGGGAGAAACGCCCTTCATGGCTGCTTTAAAGGGATCCAAAGAAATTGCGTTTACCATTGTCGCAATGACCCTGAGCTTGGCCACGATATTTATTCCCTTAATTTTTATGCCTGGAATTATCGGAAGAGTTTTTAGAGAATTTGCTGTGACTATTTTCACTGCAGTTATTTTTTCTGGATTTATCTCCCTTACTTTGACCCCTATGCTATGTAGTCGGTTCATTAAAGGGCATGATCCCAATAATAAAACATGGGCGGAAAAACTCTCTGAAAAGATTAATGAAAGGTTGCTAAGCCTTTATAAAAAAGGACTAAAACCTGTTTTGAACCACCCCTATAAAACGCTATGTGGAGGCATCGTTTGCGTGGCTTTGACAGCTTATCTTGGGGTGACTCTACCAAAAGACTTCTTGCCTACTGATGATCTGGGCTTCATCATAGCCTTTGTAGAAAGCGCAGACAACACCTCTCCTTATAAAATGATGGAATACCAAAAAGAAGTATCCGATATCATCAAAGCAGACCCTAACGTAGAGTCTCTCGTTGCTGTTACCTCTTACCCAACAGACTACCAGGGTATTTGCTTTATCAAGCTAAAGCCCCGAAAAAAACGCGCTTCTATGGAAAAGATCATCACTTCGTTCTACAAAAAAATGCATGATCTGATCAATGTAAATATATTTTTTAAATCCATTCCCTTAATCGAGTTGCAGGTCGGGACGGGTATGAGCAAGGGAGACTACCAGTATACGCTGCAAAGCTTAGACCAAAACCTTATCAACGAATACACGCCTAAATTGAAACGAGAAATAGAAAAGATTCCGGGCATCACACAAGTTTCTACAGATTTACATATTGCACAATCCCAGGTCCATTTTGATATCCTGCATGACAAGGCTGCTATGTTTAACTTAGACAACCACATAATAGAACAAACACTAAGTTACGCCTACAGCGAAGGGAAAGCGACTACGGTGAACCAGTCTTCTGAGCGCTACGACGTTATTTTAGAAAGTGTGCCTTCAGCGCAAAGCAATCCCGATGTGTTAAACAAAATTTATGTCCCCTCACAGGATAACAATCAAAATCTCATTCCACTAAGCGCTGTTACCTCAAGAAGATACACATCTGGCCCTTCCGAAATTAACCACTTCAATACCTTACCTGCAAGCACGCTGACTTTCAATATTGAAGGGGCTGCTCTGAGCACCGCACTAGGCAGACTCAAAGAAACCGCTAAAGTAGTGCTACCACCTGGCATCACAAGTTCTGTAGAAGGAACAGCACAAGTTTTTGAAAAATCCTTCGCTTCGCTTGGCATACTTGTTTTAGTCGCTTTTTTCAGCATCTACATCATTTTAGGTATTCTCTATGAAAATTTCATCCATCCCATCACTATTATGACCACTTTACCTCCTGCAATTTTGGGAGGGCTTGCGACCTTACTCATTGCCGGAGAAACCCTCTCTTTGTATGCCTATGTGGGGATTATCATGCTGCTGGGTATTGTCCTTAAAAACGGTATTATCATGGTAAATTTTGCTGAACAAAAGCTCCAAGAGGGCCACTCAGCCTTTGACGCCATTCAAGAAGCAGCGCTAACTCGATTTCGCCCTATTATTATGACAACATTTGCTGCGATGATGGGAGCTGTTCCTATTGCCCTGGGAATTGGGGGGCTCACAGCGCAAACAAGGCGCCCTTTAGGTTATGTCATTGTCGGAGGACTAATTGTATCGCAAATGCTGACTATTTATCTTACTCCGGTGATCTTTCTTTTGTTTGAGCGTCTAAAAGAGCGTTTGACTAACGCAGATGATACGCCTCCAAAACAATCACCCCAAGAGAAATAAGCAAACACAAGATCAATAAGTTTTTTTTTCCAAAAAAATAGAGCTTTTCATCGAGCTGCATGCGATATCTGCCAATATAAACCACTACTGTCGGCAAAATACCGTTCAATACGCTCTCTCCAAATCCCCCAGCAATGCCAAGCGCTGTGTTGAAGATATTTGGATTGTACATGGCAAAAAAAAGGGGGGGCAGAAAAGTGAGCAGGCAAAGCCATAAACGGCGGCTTCCTGTCCGCTTTTGAATACCAAGTCCATCTCCTAGAAAATCCACTAATGAAAAAGCCACTCCCAAAACAGAAGTCACGACAGCACAAAACGCAAAGGCCATTCCTATTTTCATAAGGTAGGGTTTACCAATCAGCCCTTGCAAAATAAAGATCACTGGCTTGCCCTCTGCTAAGGCATATTCGATGACCGACTTCGGCATAGCGCCAATAATAAGCCACTGCCAGACGCTATAAATGCAAAAAGGTAAAGTCGTCCCCCAGATAATACCCCATTTCAAAATATGTTTATCTTTCTTTACGTAAGAGCAAAGGGAAGGAATAATATTATGATAGCCAAAAGCGCTGAAAAGCACAGGCAAGGCAAAGGCAAAAGAGGACCAATTCGCATGAGAGAGATATTCCATTTGCACTTCGCTGCTGCCGAAACCAACAAGAGCCATCCAAAATCCCATCATGATAAAAGAGAGAAGCATATTACTTCGATCGATGACTTTAGGACCCATCCATACAATAAAGCCGAATAAGAGCGTAAAAACCACTAAGCTTATTTTTATATTTATCTGTAAGAAAGGAAACAGCGGACTTAAGAAAGCTCCGAGTAAAGGAGCACCCGCTGCAAAATAGGCAATCATTAAGCAGTAATACAAAAATACAAAAAACAGCCCCGTCACCGATTTACTAAAACGCCCCATAAAACGTTCAGCAATGGACAAGATGTTGCTCCCATCACCCATCCACAGCGTTGCTTCTAGAAAAAACAGCCCTGTCAGCAGCATGTATCCCCAAGCAACAAAAGTAATCAACAGCCCTGGAAAAAATCCAGCGCGAGCCGTGACAAGGGGAAGCCCTAACATTCCCGCGCCTACAGTAGTGCCCGTAATCAATAACGCCACACTTAAAATAGAAAAATACCGTTTCACCTTTCCATCTCAAACAAAAAGACTCCACTATACCTGAGAAAAAGAAAAAGCGGTAGGCCAAGCCGCAGGGAAACCAGGGCGATAAGTATAAGCATCCCCAAAATTAGAGGGGACATGTGGAAATCCTCACCTCCTTTGGAGGATTGGGATGAAAACGTGCCTATCCTTCCGGGCTGCAATGGAGTGT